>NZ_JBFUFO010000002.1:0-248467 GCF_056403395.1 Variovorax sp. P2_H12
CAGGTCGCCCCCGAAGTAGACGCTGTTGACGTAGGTGAACAGTGGCTTCAGGTCGATGAAGGCGGCCTTTTGCTCCGACTTGGAGATCACCACGGCCACGCCACCCTTGGCGTACTTGCTGTAGTTGCTGCCGCCGCTCAGGAAACTCTGGCGGTTGGTCTGGCTGGTCAGCGGCGTGTCCCAGCCCACGAAGATGCCGTTGRYRAACATGGTCTTCCACTGGTCCATGCCCGTGGTGACCGAGATCTCGGTCGGCGCCGTGATGCCCGGCAGGTCGACATAGCCCAGGATCTTCATGAAGGCGATGTCGCCCACATTCATCAGGCCGGGGTACGGGGCGCCCCACTCGTGCCAGTAGTCGTAGGTGTTCTTCGAGTACGGGTCGCAGCCGTTGCACAGGCCGGCCAGCGCCACCACCGCGACCTGGCCCTTGAGGGCGGTCGTGTCCCAGACCGTCACCAGCGCGAATTCGCTGTTGTTGGTCACCGCGATGCCGGTCGGCACCTTGTTGGACGGCAGTTTTGCCGTGGCCTGGTTGTTCGCGGTATTGTTGCCGGCGGTGCCGATCAGKCCGTTCTGGAACACCAGCAGGGTCTGGTTGCAAAAGCCCGAACGCCCGCTGCAYCGGCCCACCGCCACCGGGTCGCCGGTGACGAGGCCGGCCTTCTTGTAGGCCGTCCCATTGACGCTGTCGATCTGGCCGCCCGCGTTCCCGCCGATCGTCCAGCTGATCTGGGGCGTCTGCGCGAAGACGTTGTACTGGTAGCCCGACACCTGGATGTCCGTGACCCCCATGCGTTGCGTCGGATCGTCCGCGACGTACGCCAGGTTGGCCACGTTCGTGGAATAGAGGCCGGCGTCGGAGGAGCTCGCGACCACCGTCAGCGAGCCGTCGACGATGTCGCCGGCGACGGGAGTGCCGCCGGTCCCGCCAGTGGGCGGCGGGGTCGTCGAGCCGCCACCGGTGTCGGCGCCGAGCGAATAGCAGGCCTTGACGACGTTGGGCGCGGGATCCGAGCCGAAGAACGCCACACTGCAACTCGCGGTGCCGGTCACGCTCTTCTGCACCCAGCTGGAGTTGACGCCGAACTGGACGATGGTTGCGCTCGCGACCGTGAAGCTCTGGCCTTCGGCCGCAAGCCTGGTGCCGCTGGGCGGCGCCGTCGTCGTCGGCGGCGGCGTCGTCGTGCTGCCGCCATCCACATAGCAGGCCTTCGCGACGCCGGGCGCGGGGTCCGAGCCGAAGTCGATGTTGTTGCAGTGCGTGGTGCCGCTCACGACTTTCTGCACCCAGCCCGTGCCGGCACCGTACTTCACGGCGGTCGCGTCCGCCAGCGTGAAGCTCTGGCCTTCGTCGGCAAGCTTGGTGCCGGCGGGCGGGGTCGTCGTCGTCGGCGGCGGCGTGGTGGTGCCGGTGCCAACCGAATAGCAGGACTTCGCGACGCCGGGCGCGGGGTCCGAGCCGAAGTCGATGTTGTTGCAGTGCGCGGTGCCGTTGATGGTTTTTTGCACCCAGCTCGAACCGGCGCCGTACTTCACGAGGGTGCCGGTGGGGACCGTGAACAAGCCGCCTTCACTGGCCAGCAGCGTGTCCGTCCCGCTGCTCGCGGTGCCGGTTTGGGCGAAGCAGCCCTTCACCACGCCAGGGGTGGGGTCGCTGCCGAAGAAACTGCTGCTGCAGGTGCCCGCCCCGCTGACGGTCTTCTGGACGAATGTCGAATCCGAGCCGTACTGGACGACCGTGCCGGTGGGCACCGTAAATGACTGGTTTTCGGTCGCGATGCTGACCCAGCTCGCATCCAGCTTCTGCGTCGCGGCGGCTTCCTTGCCGGTGCCCGAGAGCTCGACGAGTGCAGCGTCCGATCCCGCTTCGGCGGACTTGGCGGTCGTCGACGTGTCAGGCATTGCGCCTGCACTGCCCAAAGCACCGCCCGAACTCCCGCCGCCGCAGCCAGCCACGATGGCCAGCACTGCGAGGCAGGACAACTTTGATATTACTTTCATACTTGATCCCTTCAGTTGACATGATTTTTCCTACATATGCATGGCAACGCAATCAAGTGACTGCGGACTTTTCCTACATTTTGTTTTCCCGTATTCGCCAACTAATCGGCGACTTCTTCGCTCATTTCTCGCGTCAATGCTGGAAAGTTCCTGCAACGAGCCCGGCGCGGAGAAGACGTGAAAAACCATGTTGGCCTTACACGTATTCACAAAAAGCATGGGGCGGAACTTGAGATGCACCAGACCGGGGCGCACTTCGGAGCACCCGGCAAAGCATGCGCTGGAGGGGGTCGACCGGACCTCGGCGAGAGCCGCGAACTCGCCGCGGGCCGGGATCTGTTAGCGCTACCGGAGTCGCGACGAAGACATGCCAAGGGACCGTCCTTGCGTGGCTCGCGCTTGCCAGGCTTCAGCCGTGCTGCGCCCGCGCGCCTCCAGCCAGCCCCTTTGCCAGGCCTGCGGAAACAGCCTCAACAGTCCCTAGAACAGCACCCGGCTGCGGATCGTTCCCGGCACCTTGGCCAGCTTCTCGAGCGCGAGGTCGGAGGAGGCGGCATCGATGTCGGTCACCACGTAGCCCACCTTGTCGTTGGTCTGCAGGAACTGCGAGGCGATGTTGATGCGGTTGTCCGAGAAGATCCTGTTGATCTCCGACAGCACGCCCGGGACATTGCGGTGGATGTGCAGCAGGCGATGCTTGCCCGGGTGCGCCGGCAGGGCCACCTCGGGGAAATTGACCGACGAGGTCGAGGTCCCGTTGTCGCTGTACTTCACCAGTTTCTCGGCCACCTCGAGGCCGATGTTGGCCTGCGCCTCCATCGTGGAGCCGCCGATGTGCGGCGTCAGGATCACGTTGTCGAGTCCGCGCAGCGGCGACAGGAACTCGTCCTTGTTGCTGCGCGGCTCGACCGGGAAGACGTCGATCGCGGCGCCAAGCAGCTTCCTGGCCTTCAGCGCCTCGGCCAGCGGATCGATCTCGACCACGGTGCCGCGCGAGGCGTTGATCAGGATCGAGCCCGGCTTCATGGACGCGATCTCGGCGCCGCCGATCATCCACTGCGTGGCCTGCGTCTCGGGCACGTGCAGGCTCACGATGTCGCTCTGCGCCAGCAGGTCGGGCAAGAGCCGCACCTGACGTGCGTTGCCCAGCGGCAGCTTGGTGACGACGTCGTAGAAGCAGACGTTCATGCCCAGGGCCTCGGCCAGCACCGAGAGCTGGGCGCCGATCGAGCCGTAACCTACGATGCCGAGCGTCTTGCCGCGGATCTCGAAAGCGTTGTCGGCCGACTTGAGCCAGCCGCCGCGATGTGCGACCGCACTTTTCTCGGGCACCCCGCGCAGCAGTAGGATGGCTTCGGCCAGCACCAGTTCAGCCACCGAGCGGGTATTGGAATAAGGCGCGTTGAAGACGGCCACGCCGTGCTCGCGCGCCGCATCGAGATTGACCTGGTTGGTGCCGATACAGAAGCAGCCCACCGCGACCAGCTTCTGCGCCTCGGCGAACACCTCGGCGGTCAGTTGCGTGCGCGAACGAATGCCGAGGAAGTGCACGTCGGCGATGCGGGCCTTGAGTTCGGCGTCCGGCAGCGCACCGGGAAGCGACTCGATCTGGGTATAGCCGGCGGCCTGAAGCACCTCGATCGCCGAAGGATGGATGCCCTCGAGCAGGAGGAACTTGATCTTGCTTTTGTCGAGTGAAGTCTTGCTCATTCCAGGGCCAAAAAAAGCGAAAGACGATGCTAGCATGGTGCGCCGCAGCATGCAGGGCGCGCTGCGGCGCACCAAAAGGGTTTCCCCGATTGGTGGACGCTGCGCCGCGCGCAAAGAATATGTGACGCTGTCGTGTCATACGCGCGACCTAGCATCCGCGTTTCTCATTCCCCCCTCAGGAGTCTTCATGCGATTCAAAACGCTCGCCATGGCATCGGCGCTGGCCGCAACGCTTTCCACTTCCGCGTTGGCACAGACCGAAATCCAGTGGTGGCATTCCATGACCGCCGTCAACGGCGAATGGGTCAACGACCTGGCCAGGCAGTTCAACGAGAGCCAGAAGGACTACAAGATCGTGCCGACCTACAAGGGCCAGTACGACGAATCGATGACGGCAGCCATCGCCGCCTTCCGGGCCGGCAACGCGCCGCACATCCTGCAGGTCTTCGAAGTCGGCACCGCGACCATGATGGCCAGCAAGGGCGCCATCGTGCCGGTCGGCCAGGTCATGAAGGACGCCGGCGAGAAGTTCGACCCCAGCGCCTACATTCCCGCGGTGGCCGGCTACTACACGGCGCCGAACGGCCAGATGCTGAGCTTCCCGTTCAACAGCTCGACCACCATCTTCTATTTCAACAAGGACGCCTTCAAGGCGGCCGGCCTGCCGACCGACAAGGCGCCGGCGACCTGGCCCGAAGTGGTCGCCGCCGCGGCCAAGCTCAAGGCCAGTGGCCACAAGTGCCCCTTCACCACCGCCTGGCAGAACTGGACCCAGCTCGAGAGCTTCTCGGCCTGGCACAACGTCGAGTTCGCGACCAAGAACAACGGCCTCTCGGGCCTGGACCCCCGCCTGAAGGTCAATTCGCCGCTGCACCAGCGCCACATCGAGAACCTCGCGAGCATGGCCAAGCAGGGCCTGTTCATCTACAAGGGTCGTGGCAACGTGCCCGAGGCCTCGTTCGTCTCGGGCGAGTGCGCCATGATCGCCACCTCGTCGGGCTTCTACGGCAACGTGGCGAAGAATGCCAAGTTCGCCTACGGCCTGACCGCACTGCCCTACTACCCCGACGTTCCGGGCGCGCCCCAGAACACGGTCATCGGCGGCGCCAGCCTGTGGGTGATGGCGGGCAAGAAGTCCGAGGAATACAAGGGCATCGCCAAGTTCTTCAGCTTCGTCTCCACGCCTGAAGTGCAGTCGGCCAGCCACAAGCGCACGGGCTACCTGCCGATCACCATGGCCGCCTACCAGCTCACCGACAAGTCCGGCTTCTACAAGCAGAACCCGGGCACCGACGTCGCCGTGACGCAGATGATCCGCAAAGTGACCGACAAGAGCCGTGGCATCCGCCTGGGCAACTACGTGCAGATCCGCGCGATCGAGGACGAGGAACTCGAACAGGTCTGGAGCGGCAAGAAGACCGCCAAGGAAGCACTCGATGCCATCGTGACGCGCGGCAACGAGCAGCTCGAGCGCTTCCAGAAAGCTAACAAGGGCTGACGCCCTTGCCAGCTTTCGCTGCCATGTAGCACCCCACCCTGCCCTCCCCGCCAAGCGGGGAGGGTGCCTGCCGGAGTACGGGCCGCGGAGCGGGCGCAGTTAGACTCGCAGCCCCGCCGGACATCAGAACCGGCGGGGTTTCTTTTTGAGGGATTCATGGAAAAACGCGTCGTCTTTCGCTCGGGCTGGCTGCCGTGGGCGCTGCTCGCGCCGCAGATGGTCGTCATCGTCGTGTTCTTCTTCTGGCCGGCCAGCCAGGCGCTGATGCAGTCGATGCAGATGCAGGACGCCTTCGGCACCTCGACCGAATGGGTGGGCCTCGACAATTTCAAGCAGTTGTTCGCCGACCCGAAGTACATCGAATCCTTCGAGACCACGGCGCTGTTCTCCATCCTGGTCGCTTTCTTCGGCCTCACGATCTCGCTGGTGCTGGCCGTCTTCGCGGACCGCATCGTGCGCGGCGCGATGATCTACAAGACGCTCCTGATCCTGCCGTACGCGGTGGCGCCCGCGGTGGCCGCCGTGCTGTGGGTGTTCATGTTCTCGCCGTCGCTGGGCGTGGTCGCCTACGCGCTCGGCAAGGTCGGCATCGACTGGAACCACCTGCTCAACTCGACCCACGCCATGACGCTGATCGTGATGGCCGCGGTCTGGAAGCAGATCTCCTACAACTTCCTGTTCTTCCTGGCCGGCCTGCAGTCGATTCCGAAGTCGCTGATCGAAGCCGCCGCCATCGACGGCGCCAAGCCCTGGCGGCGCTTCTGGACGGTGCAGTTCCCGCTGCTGTCGCCGACCACCTTCTTCCTGCTGGTGATCAACGTGGTCTATGCCTTCTTCGACACCTTCGCGATCGTCGATGCCGCGACCCAGGGCGGACCGGGCCGGGCGACCTCGATCCTGGTCTACAAGGTCTACTACGACGGCTTCAAGGCCATGGACCTCGGCGGCTCGGCCGCGCAGTCGGTGGTGCTGATGGCGATCGTGGTGGTGCTCACCGTGGTCCAGTTCCGCTATGTCGAGAAAAAGGTGAACTACTGATGGTCGAGCGAAACCCGTCCCTGGGCATCCTGGCCCATGCCGTGATGATCTTCGGCGTTCTGATCGTCGCCTTCCCGCTCTACCTGGCCTTCGTGGCGTCGAGCCACTCGGCGCAGGAGATCGTGCAGGCGCCGATGCCGCTCCTGCCCGGCGGCCATCTCTGGGAAACCTACAAGTCGGCGCTGTTCGGCCGCACGGCCGGCGCCGGATCGACCGCCCCCGTGGCCCGCATGATGTGGGTCAGCCTGGTGTCGGCGCTGGTCATCACCTTCGGCAAGATCGCGATCTCCCTGCTGTCGGCGTTCGCGGTGGTGTACTTCCGCTTCCCGTTCAAGACCCTGTGCTTCTGGGCCATCTTCATCACGCTGATGCTGCCGGTCGAGGTCCGTATCGGCCCGACCTACCAGGTGGTCTCGGACCTCGGCATGCTCAACAGCTATGCCGGCCTGACCGTCCCGCTGATCGCCTCGGCGACCGCGACCTTCCTGTTCCGCCAGTTCTTCCTGACCGTGCCCGACGAGCTGATCGAGGCCGCCCGCATGGACGGCGCGGGCCCGATGCGCTTCTTCTGGGACGTGCTGCTGCCGCTGTCGAAGACCTCGATCGCGGCGCTGTTCGTGATCCAGTTCATCTACGGCTGGAACCAGTACCTGTGGCCGCTGCTCGCGACCACGACCGAAGACATGTACCCGGTGGTGATCGGCATCAAACGCATGATCGCCGGCGGCGACGGCCAGAACGAATGGAACATCGTGATGGCGACAGCACTGTTGGCGATGCTGCCGCCGGCGCTGGTCGTGCTCCTGATGCAGAAGTGGTTCGTCAAGGGTTTGGTGGATACGGAAAAATGAACCACCCCCAGGTTGGCTCACTTCGTGTAGCCGCCCACCCCCCGCGAGGGGGCAATACCAGCGGCCAGGCGTTGCCGGTTCCGCGGTATTCCTGGAATGAGATCGGCACGCGCGATGCGTGCGTCGAACTGGAAAACTGAGAAGAACACATGGCAGCACTTTCACTGCGCAACGTCATCAAGCGCTACGGCCACGGGCCGAAGGCAAACCAGGTCATCCACGGCGTCAGCGCCGAGATCCCCGACCACGAATTCGTCGTCATCGTCGGGCCCTCGGGCTGCGGCAAGTCGACGCTGCTTCGCATGGTCGCGGGACTGGAAGAAATCAGCGCCGGCGAGATCCGCATCGGCGACCGGGTGGTGAACAACCTCGAGCCCTCCGAGCGCGACATCGCGATGGTGTTCCAGAACTACGCGCTCTATCCGCACATGACGGTGTTCGACAACATGGCCTACGGCCTGAAGATAGCCAAGGTGCCGGTGCCCGAGATCAAGACGCGCGTCGACAAGGCCGCCGGCATCCTCGAGCTCGGCCACCTGCTCGAACGCAAGCCGCGCGAGCTCTCCGGCGGCCAGCGCCAGCGCGTGGCCATGGGCCGTGCGATCGTGCGCCAGCCGAAGGTGTTCCTGTTCGACGAACCGCTGTCGAACCTGGACGCCAAGCTGCGCGCGCAGACCCGCCTGGAGATCCAGAAGCTGCACCGCGAGCTCGGGATCACCTCGCTGTTCGTCACCCATGACCAGGTCGAGGCCATGACACTGGCCGAGCGCATCATCGTGATGAACGGCGGCGTGATGGACCAGTTCGCCACGCCCGAGGAGGTGTACTCGCGCCCCGCCACCACCTTCGTCGCGAGCTTCATCGGCTCACCACCGATGAACCTGCTGCGGTACGCGCCAGGCGTGCGGCCCGGCATGATCCTCGGCATCCGTCCCGAGCACCTGAGCCTCGATGCGAACGGCTGGACGGTGCAGGTCGAGCACGTGGAGCTGCTGGGCGCCGAGCGGCTGATCTACGGCCGCATCGGCGATGAGCAACTGATCATGCGTGTCGACGAGGGCCACACGCCACCGGTCGCGGGCGACACGGTCAAGATCGCCGCCCGCCAGGACAAGCTGCACTGGTTCGACGCCGGCTCCGGCAAGCGAAGCGCATGAGTGCCGACGCGACCTGGCTGTACCCGCGGTGGATCGCCCATCGCGGTGCCGGCAAGCTTGCGCCCGAGAACACCCTGGCGGCCTTCCGGCTGGGCGCCGAACATGGCTATCGCATGTTCGAATGCGATGCCAAGCTCAGCGCCGACGGCGTGCCCTTCCTGCTGCATGACGCCACGCTCGAGCGCACCAGCAACGGCCACGGCATCGCCGGCGAGCAATCCTGGGCGGCCCTGTCGCGGCTCGACGCCGGCGCCTGGCATTCGCGCCGCTACGCCGGCGAGCCGCTGGCAAGCCTCGAGAGCCTGATCCGCTTCTGCCTCGCGAACGGTCACGCGCTCAACATCGAGATCAAGCCGACACCGGGCCAGGAGCAACTGACGGGCGACGTGGTGGCACGGCAAGCCGCGCTGCTCTGGACCGCATCGGAGCTGCCGCCGCCCTTGCTGACCTCGTTCGCACCCGACGCCCTGCGCGCGGCCCGCGTCGCCGAGCCGCAGCTGCCGCGCGGCCTGCTGCTGGACACGCTGGCCGCGGGCTGGCTCGACCTGGCACTCGAGCTCGCCTGCGTCGCGGTCGTCTGCAACCACGCGCTGTGGGACGCCGCCACGGTGGCCCGGGTGCACGCCGCCGGCCTGCGCGCGCTGAGCTACACCGTGAACGACGAATGGGCGGCCGAGCGGCTGACCGCGCTCGGCACCGACGGCATCATCACCGACCGGGTCGACCACTTCAGCCCGGCGACCTGAGCTCGTCTACGGTTCGTTTCGAACCGGCAGCCGGCGGCTTTTATGATGAAGACCATGCGCTGGTTCCCCCAATTCACGGCCCTCCTGCTGGCTGCCGCGCTGTGCGGCGGCACCTGGGCCCAGCCAAGCACCGAGACCGAGGTCGCACCCACGGTGGCGGCACTGAGAAGCCAGCTCGAGAACGTGCCGTCGGAGGTGGAGACCAGCGCCGACGTGCGCGGCGTGGTCGAGCAGCTCAACGCCCTCAGTGCCTCGACCGACAAGTTCATCGCCGCGCGCACCGGCGAACTCAACGACCTGAACGCCCGGCTGGGCGAACTGGGCAATGCACCGGCCGAGGGTGCAACCGAGAATCCCGACATCACCCGCCGCCGGGCGGAGCTGATCAAGGAGCGCAACGCGCGCGATGCCGACATCCGGCTCGCGCGACTGGTCTCGGTGGACGCCCAGCAGCGCGCCAGCGAACTGCTGGCCAAGCGCCGTGCGCTGTTCGAAGCCCAATTGACCGAGCGCTCGCCTTCCCCGCTGGGGCGGGACTTCTGGGACGACGTCAGCGACGCCTGGTCGAGCGACGTGACCCGGCTCGGGCGCCTCGGTGCCGAGCTGGAGGACGGCGTCCGGACCGCCCGCAAGCCGGCCCACGCGCCCGCGGTGCTCGGCGCCCTGGCAGTTGCCGTGCTGATGGCCCTGCTGGGCAACTGGCTCGCCGAGCGCGCCCTGACCCGGTTCGCCGCGCGCTACCTGCCGCCGGGTCGACTGCGACGCTCCCTGCTGGTCATCGCGATCGTCACCGCCAACGTGCTGCTGGTCGGGCTGGCGGCGCAGGGCGTGTTCGCCGTGTTCGACAGCCACGACCTCTGGGGGCCCCTGACCCGCAAGCTGGGACAGTCCGTGGTTCAGTCGAGCATCTTCATCGCCTTCGTGGTGGGACTGGGTCGGGCGCTGCTGTCCAACGGACGGCCTTCGTGGCGATTGCCGCCGATCTCGGATGCGTTGGCGATCCGGCTCGCACCCTTTCCCTGGGTCATGGCCGGGGTGGCCGCGGTGGTGTGGGCGCCGACCCAGGTCAACGCGGTGGTGGAGGCCAGCTTCGCCGCCGTGGTGGCCACCCACGTCATGACCGCCCTCGTCCTGACGGGCATGATCGGCGCGATGCTGCTGCGCCTTCGCAGCGCGCCGGTCGCCGCAGCGCCGGTCGCCGCCAGGACGCCACCGAAGGACGCCGGGTCCGGCCCGGCGGAGACTGCGTCCTCCGCGCCCGTTGCCGACGGCCCCGAAAGGCCGATGTGGGTCGGCGTGCTGCTGGCCGCGGTGACGTTGATGCTGATCGTCATCTGGGTCCTGGTGGCGATCGGCTACGTCGCGATGGCGAGCTTTCTTGCGAGTCAGCTCACCTGGGCCGGCATCGTGGTGGCCGCCTTCTACGTGCTGTTCAAGTTCGCCGACGACCTGTTCGAATCGGTGGTTTCCTCGCGCAGCAGCTTCGGCGAGCGCCTGCAGCAGAGCTTCGGCCTGCAGCCGCGCACCCTCGATCAGGCGGCGGTGGTGCTCTCGGGCCTGAGCCGCGTGATTCTGTTCTTCTACATGGTGATCGCGCTGGCGACGCCCCTGGGCACCAGCCCGGGCGAGGTCTACCAGCGCAGCGGAAAGTTCGGCGGCGGCGTCAAGATCGGCGAGATCCAGCTGGTGCCTGGCGCGATCATCAGCGCGGTCTTGGTGCTGGTGATCGGCTTCGTCGCGCTGCGCGTGGTCAAGCGCTGGCTGGAGCGACGCTATCTGCCGCACACCGGGCTCGAGCCCGGCATGCAGAGTTCGATCACCACCCTGCTCGGCTACGTCGGCGGGATCATGGTGATCGCCTTCGGACTCTCGGCACTGGGCATCGGCATCGAGCGCATCGCCTGGGTGGCGAGCGCGCTGTCGGTGGGCATCGGCTTCGGCCTGCAGGCGATCGTGCAGAACTTCATCTCGGGCCTGATCCTGCTGGCGGAGCGCCCGGTCAAGGTCGGCGACTGGGTGGTGCTGGGCAATGCCGAGGGCGATGTGCGCCGCATCAACGTGCGCGCCACCGAGATCCAGCTGGGCGACCGCTCCACGATGATCGTGCCGAACTCGGAGTTCATCACCAAGACCGTGCGCAACATGACGCTCGCGAATGCCGAGGGCCGGGTGCTGATCCGCCTGCCTATGCCGCTGACCACCCACGCCAACCGGGCCCGCGAGGTGATGCTGGCGGCCTTCGCCGATCACCCGGGCGTGCTGGCCAGCCCGGCCCCCTCGGTCACGCTGGAGGGGGTGGAGGTGGGCTTCCTGATCTTCCAGGCGGTCGCCTATGTGCCAAGCCCCCGGCTGGCCGGCGGCGTACGCAGTGACGTGCTGTTCGCGATGCTCGAGGGGTTGCGGGCGGCCGATCTGCCGATGGCCGCCTACCCGGTGGCGCCAGCCTATGCGGGCGCGCCCGGGGCGCCGGCGGCCGCCGCCGCCCCGCCGCCACCGCCGCCGATATTGCCTGGCCTGGTGAACTAGCCGGCCACCAGCCACTGGCTGGTGGCGCAGGCCAGCACCAGGGCCACATACGTCGCCATCTTGCCGTCGCGGCCGAAGATCACGAGGCCGGCCGAGAGCACCGCCACGCCAACTATGAAATTGATAGCAGCCACGACCCACCAGGCGGGCGATTTCGCGCTTTTTCGCATGGAGATTCGGCCCAGCAGCGCGCACAGGAAACCGACCGCGAAGGCAGGCGCGACGAAATTGAGCAGGTGATTGAGGAGGTCCAGCGGTGCCATGACAGGAGATTCGCCGCTTCGCCGCGGACTTTTTTGTCGCCGCGGGCGGTCCGGGCGCTGCTGATTTTATAATCAGGGGCTATGTCAGTCTGGGCCCTCGGCTTGAACCACACGACCGCGCCGCTCGACCTGCGCGGTCGTTTCGCGTTCGCCATCGACCAGATCGCCCCGACGCTGCAGAGTCTGCGGCATTCCTTCGGCTCCCAGCGGCACCCCGGCGTCGAGGCCGCGATCATCTCGACCTGCAACCGCACCGAGATCTATTGCGCCGCCGATCAGCTGGCGCTCGACCACACGGTCGACTGGCTGGCCCGCAGCGGCGGCGTCGCCCCCGCCCTGCTGCGCTCGCATGCCTACACCCTGCACGACGACCACGCGGCGCGGCACGCCTTCCGTGTCGCCAGCGGGCTCGATTCCATGGTGCTCGGCGAGGCCCAGATCCTCGGCCAGATGAAGGATGCGGTGCGCGCCGCCGAAACCGCCGGCGCACTAGGCAGCACGCTGAACCAGTTGTTCCAGCGCTCCTTCGCAGTTGCCAAGGAGGTGCGTACCGCGACCGAGATCGGCGCCCATTCGATCAGCATGGCGGCCGCGGCCGTTCGCCTGGCCGGCCAGCTGTTCGAGGACCTGCAGCGCACCCGGGTGCTGTTCGTGGGCGCCGGCGAGATGATCGACCTCGCGGCGACCCATTTCGCGGCCAGGCAGCCCAAATCCATCGTGATCGCCAACCGCACGCTCGAACGCGGCGAGAAGCTGGCCTCGCGCTTCGGCGGTGAAGCGATGCGCCTGGCCGACCTGCCGGCGCGGCTGGCCGAATTCGACATCGTCGTGAGCTGCACCGCCAGCACGCTGCCGCTGATCGGGCTCGGCGCCGTCGAGCGCGCGCTCAAGGTGCGCCGGCACCGCCCGATGTTCATGGTCGACCTCGCCGTGCCGCGCGACATCGAGCCTGAGGTCAAGGCACTCGAGGACGTCTACCTCTACACCGTGGACGATCTCGCGCAGGTGGTGCAGCAAGGCCACGCCAACCGCCAGGCCGCGGTGGCGCAGGCCGAGGTCATCATCGACGCGGGCGTGCAGAGCTTCATGCACTGGCTGGACCAGCGCGGCACGGTACCGCTGATCCGGCAGCTCAACGCGCAGACCGACGAATGGCGCGCCGTCGAACTGGCGCGCGCGCGCAAGCTGCTGGCCAAGGGCGAGAGCGTCGACGCGGTGCTGGAGGCGCTGTCGCGCGGACTCACCCAGAAAATGATGCACGGCGCGCTGGCCGAACTGCACGCCGGCGATGCCGCCGCGCGCGAACACACGGCTCAGACCGTGTCGCGTCTGTTCCTGCGCAGCGAGTTGCGCAAAGAGCGTTAGCGACGCTCGCCGCAGCGGCGCCGCCGGTGCCCGCTCCCCGCCGTCGCCGCGCCCCGCTCGCGGTCCGTTCCCCTGGCCACCCCCCTTTTCCGTGAAACCCTTCCTGCGTCACCAACTCGAGCGCTTTGCGCAACGCCTCGGCGAACTCGACTTTCTGCTCTCGCGCGAGGACATCATGTCCGACATGGCGCAGTACCGCACCATCTCGCGCGAGCATGCCGAGGTGACGCAGATCGCCGGCCGCTACAGCCGCTACCTGCAGCGCGAGGCCGACCTGGCCAGCGCCCGCGAGATGCTGGACGAGCCCGAGATGGCGGAGATGGCCCAGGAGGAAATCGCCGCTGCCGAGGCCGAACTGCAACAACTCGACGACGAACTCCAGCGCCTTCTGCTGCCCAAGGATCCGGACGACGCCCGCAACGCCTTTCTCGAGATCCGCGCCGGCACCGGCGGCGACGAATCGGCGCTGTTCGCCGGCGACCTGCTGCGCATGTACACGCGCTACGCCGAACGCGCCGGCTGGCGCTGCGAGATCGTGAGCGAGAGCGAGAGCGAACTCGGCGGCTACAAGGAAGTGGTGATCCGCATCGTCGGCGACGAGGTGTTCGGCAAGCTGCGCTTCGAATCCGGCGGCCACCGGGTGCAGCGGGTGCCGGCGACCGAGACCCAGGGCCGCATCCACACCAGCGCCTGCACGGTCGCGGTGCTCGCGGAGCCCGACGAGGCGCAGGCCGTCCAGATCAATCCGGCCGACCTGCGCATCGACACCTACCGCGCCAGCGGCGCCGGCGGCCAGCACATCAACAAGACCGATTCGGCGGTGCGCATCACGCACATCCCGACCGGCATCGTCGCCGAGTGCCAGGACGACCGCAGCCAGCACCGCAACAAGGCCAAGGCCCTGCAGGTGCTGTCGGCGCGCATCCAGGAGAAGGACCGCAGCGAGCGCGCCGCCAAGGACGCGGCCGTGCGCAAGGGCCTGATCGGCACCGGCGATCGCTCGGACCGCATCCGCACCTACAACTTTCCGCAGGGCCGGCTCACGGACCACCGCATCAACCTCACGCTCTACAAGCTGCTGGCGATCATGGAAGGCGACCTGGGCGACGTCCTGGCCGCACTGCAGGCCGCGCGCGAGGCCGAACAGCTGGCCGAGCTCGAAGCCAGCCTGCCGGCATGAACAAACACCCCCGAAGCGCCTTCGGCGCCCCCCCCTTCAGGGGGCGATACCAGCGGCCCGGCAAAGCCGGTTCCGCGGTATCCCTGGCCTTGGCCGAGCCACTTCCGCACGCCCGCACAGGGGTCATCGGGTGACGTCACCCTCGACGGCAACGCAGATGCTGGCCGCAGCGGCCGCACGCGGGGTCGAGCGGCTCGACGCACAACTGCTGCTGCTGCATGCGCTGGGCCGCAGCGCGAGCGAGCGGGCGTGGCTGCTGGCGCATGACACCGACACGCTCCCTGACGCCGTTTGGGAGGCCTGCGAGCGGCTCTTCGCGCGGCGCCTGGCTGGCGAACCGGTGGCCTACCTGGTGGGCGAGAAGGAATTCCACGGCCTCGGCCTGCAGGTCGACGCGCGCGTGCTGGTGCCCCGGCCCGACACCGAGACGCTCGTCGACTGGGCGCTGCACTGCCTGGATGGCCGCAGCGCGCCCGCCGTGCTCGATCTCGGCACCGGCAGCGGCGCGATCGCGCTGGCGATCGCGCATGCCCGCCCGGACGCCCGGGTCGCGGCCGTCGATGCCAGCGCCGACGCACTGGCGGTGGCCCGCGCCAACGCCGCACGGCTCGGTCTGGCGGTGCGCTTCGTCCAGGCCGACTGGCTCGAAGGCGCCGACCGCGGGCTGGACCTGATCGTCTCGAATCCGCCCTACATCGTGGCCGGCGATCCGCACCTGGCCGCGCTGCACCACGAACCGCTGCAAGCGCTGGTTTCCGGCGCCGACGGGCTGGACGACATCCGCCGCATCGTCCAGGCCGCTCCGGGGCACCTGGCGCACGGCGGCTGGCTGCTGCTCGAGCACGGCTACGACCAGGCCGAGAGCGTGCGGCAGTTGCTGGCCGGGCGCGGATTCGCCCAGGTCCAAAGCCGCGACGACCTCGCCGGCATCGCGCGCTGCTCCGGCGGAATGTGGCCGGGAGTGAAATAATCCGCCCAGTCCAATTTCAGGAGTTCCCCATGTCCGACACCCAGCAACGCATCGACGATCTCGTCAAGAGCAACGATCTCGTGCTCTTCATGAAGGGCAATGCCAGCTTCCCGATGTGCGGCTTCTCGGGCCGAGCGATCCAGATCCTCAAGGCCGTCGGGGTCGACACCCGCACGCTCAAGACCGTCAACGTGCTGGACGACGCCGAAGTGCGCCAGGGCATCAAGGAATACAGCAACTGGCCGACCATTCCCCAGCTCTACGTGAAGGGCGAGTTCGTCGGCGGTTCGGACATCCTGATGGAGATGTACGAATCGGGCGAACTGCAGCAGATGCTGAACGCCAATCCGGCCTGATTTTTTTCCGCCATGAGCCACGACCACGCCGATCATGGCCACGCGCATGACGGCGAGGCCGCCTGGAAGCACGACGGCGTCTGCGTGATCCCGGGCGACCGGCTCGACACGAACACCGCCCAGACGCCCGGCATGAACCGGGCTGCCGCGATCAACTTCGCGCGCGTCGGGGCCCAGAAACTCTGGGCCGGCACCGTCACCATCCATGCCAACGCCAAGACCGGCGCCCACCATCACGGGCACCTCGAATCCGTGATCTACGTGGTGCGCGGCCGGGCCCGCATGCGCTGGGGCGAGCGGCTGGAGTTCACCGCCGAAGCCGGTCCGGGCGACTTCATCTATGTGCCGCCCTACGTCCCGCACCAGGAAATCAACGCCAGCGAGACCGAGGCGCTCGAATGCGTGCTGTGCCGCAGCGATGGCCAGGCGGTGGCGATCAACCTCGACATCGAGCCGGTCGAGAAACCGGAAGCGGTGCTGTGGGTGGACCCGACCCATCCCCACGGCGGCGTGTGACCGCCGCGCGACAGATCCGCAAAACACCTCAAAGCGAGAAAACGTAGACATCCATCGAACCCGGGCACGGCTTATGCTGTCCAAAGAGTGTTCGAAACCGGAGGTGTCCATGGATTCCCGCAGTCTCGTCCTCGCCTCGCCGCCGTTCCAGCTGCCGGTCGCCAACCTGCGCAGCGTGTTCCAGACGCACGATGTCGAGCGCAAGCTCGCCAAGCTCCCCGATCGCGACCATGAGCACCTGCGAACCACCTACGAGCGGATGCTCGAGCGCGGCCCGGACCGCTTCCAGGTCAAGCCCAGCGGCGTGCCGGAAATGGCCTCTCTCTACGCCCAGCTGCCCAACTTCACCGAGGTGCTCGACGACGTGCGCCGCCATGTCGCGCTGGCGCAGGACAGCCGCGACGGGCTCGAAGTCACACCGATGCTGCTGCTCGGCGCACCCGGCATCGGTAAGACCCATTTCGCCAGGAAGCTGGCCGAGCTGCTGGGCACCGGCATGTCGCTCGTGCCGATGAACTCGATGACCGCCGGCTGGCTGCTCTCCGGCGCCTCCTCGCAATGGAAGGGGTCCAAGCCCGGCAAGGTCTTCGAGGCGCTGGTCGACGGCCAGTACGCCAACCCGGTGATGGTGGTCGACGAAATCGACAAGGCCGGCGCCGACAGCCAGTATGACCCGCTCGGCGCCTTGTACAACCTGCTCGAGCACGACACCGCGCACGCCTTTGTCGACGAGTTCGCCGAAGTGGCGATCGATGCCAGCCAGGTGATCTGGATCACGACGGCCAACGATGCGCGCGGCATTCCCGAGCCCATCCTCAACCGCATGAACGTGTTCGAGATCGACGCGCCCTCGCCCGAGGCGGCACGCCAGATCGCACGCCAGCTTTACGCCTCGATCCGTGGCGACCACGACTGGGGCCGCCGGCTGGCCGAGGAGCCTTCGGCCGACGTGCTCGACCACCTGGCCGTGCTGGCGCCGCGCGAGATGCGGCGCGCCCTGATGACCGGGTTCGGCAATGCCCGGCTGGCCGGCCGCGACGAGGTCCGGGTCGAGGATCTGCCGCGCGCCAACGCCGCCAGGAGCCGGATCGGGTTCGTCCAGTAGCGACTCGTTCGCGGCTCATGGCACCATGTCGGTCTTCATCGACCGATCCATGACCCTGACACAGAGCCTCCTGATCATCGTCGCACTCATCGCGACCAGCGCCTTCTTCTCCCTCGCCGAGATCTCGCTGGCGGCTTCGCGCCGCCTGCGGCTGCGCCAGATGGCGGACGAGGGCGATGCACGCGCCGAACGCGTGATGCACATCCAGGAGCAGCCGGGCCACTACTTCACCGTGGTGCAGATCGGCCTCAACGCGGTCGCGATCCTCGGCGGCGTGGTCGGCGAAGGTGCGCTGAGCCCCTACTTCGCGCGACTGTTCGAGATCTGGCTCAGCGTCGACGCATCCCAGACCGCCGCCTTCCTGGCCTCCTTCATCACCATCATCTCGGTCTTCCTGGTCTTCGCCGACCTGTTTCCCAAGCGCCTGGGCATGAGCAGCCCCGAACTGCTCGCGGTGCGCATGGTCGGGCCGATGCTGGTCCTGATCACCGCCTTCAAGCCGCTGGTCTGGCTGTTCACCGTCTCCACCGACCTGCTGTTCAAGCTGTTCGGCATGCCGTTGCAGCGCGATGAGAAGATCACTTCGGCCGACATCCTCGCGATGACCGAAGCCGGAGCCCGCGCCGGCGTGCTGGCCGTGCGCGAGCAGCAGGTGATCGCCAACGTCTTCGAGCTCGACACCCGCGTGGTCAGCAGCGTCATGACCTCGCGCGAGCGCATCGCGTGGTTCCTGCGCGACGATCCCGAACACGTGCTGCGGGCACGCATCGTGGCCGAGCCTTTCTCTGCCTACCCGGTGTGCGAAGGCGACATCGACCACGTGCTGGGCTACGTGGACGCCAAGGACATGTTCCAGCGCGTGCTGAGCGGCCAGCCGCTCGCCTTCGGCCAGGGCCTGCCGCTGCACAAGGCGCTGGTCATTCCCGACCGGCTGTCGCTGACCGAAGTGCTCGAGCAGTTCCAGCAGGCGCACGAGGATTTCGCCATCATCGTCAACGAATACAGCCTGGTGGTCGGCGTGATCACCCTCAACGACGTGATGAGCACCGTGATGGGCGACCTGGTCGGCGACCAGGACGAGGAGCAGCAGATCGTCAAGCGCGACGAGAACTCCTGGCTGATCGACGGCGTGACGCCGATCCAGGATGTCCAGCGGGCACTCGAGATCGAAGAGCTGCCGCATGCGGAGGAGTACGAAACGCTGGCCGGCTTCCTGATGGTGATGCTGCGCCGCGTGCCCAAGCGGACCGACAGCGTGACCTGGGCCGGTTACACCTTCGAGGTCATCGACGTCGACAGCCACCGCATCGACCAGGTCATGGTGACGAAGATGTGACTCGCCCCCTCACTGCGTGTAGCCCGCCCACCCCCCTACCGGGGGCGCAGTCAGCGGCCCGGCGAAGCCGGTTCCGCGACTGCCCACCAACAGGCGCGCTGCGCGCAGCCGAAGGACAAACACAGCGCCTCTTCGTTCGGCCGGCGTAGCCAGGCCCGCTGGTGTTGCCCCCGGCAGGGGGTGGGCGGCTACACGGAGTGAGCCAACCTGGGGGCGAGCTCATTCCACGGGTCCTTGAAGACCCACAGCCGCTGGTTCGCGAACACCGCATCGGGATACGGCGACTTGCCGCGGCTGCCGTTGTAACGGCCCAGGGTCATGAAGAGATCGCCTCTCTCGCGATCGAGGTAGTGGCGCAGGATCACGCAACCGAAGCGCAGGTTGGTCTGCATGTGGAACAGCTTGGACGGGTCGCTGTCGCCGATGACCCGCGTCCAGAAGGGCATCACCTGCATGTAGCCGCGGGCACCGGCGCTCGAGACGGCGAACTTGCGAAAGTTGCTCTCGACCTGCACCAGGCCCAGCACCAGGCTGACGTCGAGCCCGGCGCGGCGCGCCTCGTACCAGACGGTCTGAAGGAATTCCTTGCGCGTCGGCCAGTCGGGCAGTTTCTTCTTGAGCCGCTCGCTCGTCGCCCCGAGCCAGCGCAGGTAGGCCATGCGGGCCTCGGTATCGCCGAATTCCGGGATCGGCGGCGCCTTGTTGTGGATCGCCGAACTCAGCGCGGTGCGCACCGAGTCGATCAGCGGCTCTTCGATCTGCGCGCCGGCGATGGCTCTGCGCGGCACGGCCAGCGAGAGCGCGCCGGCCGCCGCGCCACCGAGGTACTGACGCCGGGAAAGGCCGGGATCTTTCAAGGCCAGGGGCTCAAGCCGCAGCCAGGCGGCCGGTGATGAAGTCGGCGATGCCGGTGGCGGGCACCTTGGTCGCTGCGGTATCGCGGCGGTGCTGGTACTCGAGCTGGCCTTCCTTCAGCCCGCGGTCGGAGATCACCACCCGATGCGGCACGCCGATCAGTTCCCAGTCGGCGAACATCGCGCCCGGGCGCTCGCCGCGGTCGTCCAGCAGCACGTCGACACCGCTGGCCAGCAGTTGGGTGTAGAGCGCCTCGGCGGCAGTCTTGACCTCGGCGCTGCGGTCCATGCCGATCGGGCAGACCACCACCGTGAAGGGCGCGATGGCGTCGGGCCAGATGATCCCGCGCTCGTCGTGGTTCTGCTCGATGGCCGCCGCCGGCAGCCGCGTGATGCCGATGCCGTAGCAGCCCATCTCGAGGAACTGGGGCTTGCCCGCCTCGTCGAGGAAGGTCGCGTTCATCGGCTTGCTGTACTTGGTGCCGAGCACGAACACATGGCCGACCTCGATGCCGCGCTCGATCGCCAGCAGCCCCTTGCCGTCGGGCGAGGCGTCGCCGGCCACCACGTTGCGGAGATCCGCCACCGCATCGGGCTCGGGCAGGTCGCGGCCCCAATTGACGCCGGTCAGGTGGAAGTCGACCTCGTTGGCGCCGCAGATCCAGTCGGCCATCACCGCGACCTCGCGGTCGGCGACGATCTTCACCGGCTGCCTGAGGTTCAGCGGGCCCAGGTAGCCGGGCTTGCAGCCGAAGTGATCCTCGATCTCGGTCACGGTCGCGAAGCGGAAGCCCTGGTCGAGCCCCGGCACCTTGCTCACCTTGATCTCGTTCATGTCGTGGTCGCCGCGCAGCAGCAGCAGCCAGACCTTCACGTTCTTGATGTTGCCGGCCTCGTCCAGCTCGTCGGTGGCCAGCACCAGCGACTTCACGGTGGTCGCCAACGGTACGCCCAGCAGCACGGCGACGTCCTCGCAGGTGCTCTTGCCCGGGGTCGGCGTCTTCGTGAGGGCGCCGGTGGCGGCGCCGCGCGGACCGGCCGGCGCCAGCGCCTCGGCCTTTTCCATGTTGGCCGCGTACTCGCTGTCGGGACAGTAGACGATCGCGTCCTCGCCGGTGGCTGCGATGACCTGGAACTCCTGGCTCACATCGCCGCCGATGGCTCCGCTGTCGGCCGCCACGGCCCGGTAGCGCAGGCCGAAGCGGTCGAAGATCTTGCGGTACGCGTCCGCCATCACCTGGTAGCTGGCCTTGGCGCCTTCGAGGTCACGGTCGAAGCTGTAGGCGTCCTTCATGATGAACTCGCGCCCGCGCATCAAGCCGAAACGGGGCCGGCGCTCGTCGCGGAACTTGGTCTGGATCTGGTAGAGGTTCTTCGGCAGCTGCTTGTAGCTGCGAATTTCCTGGCGCGCGATGTCGGTCACGACCTCCTCGCTGGTCGGCTGGACCACGAAGGCGCGGTCATGGCGGTCCTTGATGCGCAGCAGCTCAGGCCCGTAGCCCTGGAAACGGCCGCTCTCCTCCCAGATCTCCGCCGGCTGCACCACCGGCATCGCGAGTTCGACCGCGCCGGCCCGGTCCATCTCCTCGCGCACGATGGCCTCGACCTTGCGGATCACGCGCAGGCCCATGGGCATGTAGGTGTAGATGCCGGTGCCCAGCTTCTTGATCATGCCGGCACGCATCATCAGACGGTGGCTGGCGACCTCGGCATCGGCGGGCGCTTCCTTGAGGGTGGAGATAAAGAATCGGGAAGCTTTCATCGGTCTCGAAGAGGGCTAGAAGCAGTGGTCGGGAGGGCAGGTCCTGAGCGGTCCTGGAACCGGTCGCTTGCCGTGTGCAACCCGGCATGCATAATCGACTCAGTTCAAAAAATTGGGGTTTGATTATGCTCGACCGGGACGGCTTCAGGCCCAACGTCGGCATCATCCTGCTCAACCAGAGAAACCAGGTTTTCTGGGGCAAACGCATTCGCACCCATTCCTGGCAGTTTCCGCAAGGCGGCATCGATCGCGGCGAAAGTCCCGAGCAGGCCATGTTCCGGGAACTGCATGAGGAAGTCGGTCTCCATCCGGAGCATGTGCGAATCGTCGCCCGTACCCGTGACTGGTTGCGCTACGAGGTGCCGGATCGGTTCATCCGCCGTGACGCACGCGGCCACTACAAGGGCCAGAAGCAGATCTGGTATTTGCTGCAGCTGACCGGTCACGACTGGGATCTGAACCTGCGCGCCACCGACCACCCGGAGTTCGATGCCTGGCGCTGGCACGATTACTGGGTGCCACTCGACGTGGTGGTCGAATTCAAGCGAGGCGTCTATGAAATGGCGCTGACCGAGCTCGCCCGCTACCTGCCGCGGCAGGACTTCCGCAACCGCTTCCTGCGCAGCAATGTGCGAGCCCGCGAATTCGAGCGCCACCCGCCCGGCGCGGGCCATGAACCGACTTTCGAGCTGCCGCCCGGCGCCAGCTTCGACCCCAACCCGAATGCCCATCTTGCCAACGACCCTGCCCCGACGAACGACCCGTCCCATGTTCCGCGCTAGCCGCACGATCCTGCTGGCCTGCGTGCTGGGTGCCGCCGGTCTGGCTCAGGCGCAGCTGTTCCAGGACCCCGAGTGGAAGGAGACCGAGGCGCCGCCCGCCCCGGCCTTCGACCCCAACAAGCTGGTCCCGGTCGAGATGCCGCCGTACATGACCCTGAAGTTCGGGATCGATCCGTCGACCATCAAGGTGACCGGTGACGGCGTGGTGCGCTACGTGGTGGTCGCCAGCCATCGCGAGGGCGGCGGCTTCAACGCCTTCTACGAAGGCCTGCGTTGCGCCACCGACGAATACAAGAGCTATGCGCGCTTCACCAACGGCACCTGGGAGGTCACGCCGGCGCCCGAATGGAAACGCCTGAATGACCGCAACTCGGCCTATACCAAGGCATTGGCACGGCAGGGGCTGTGCCGAGGCAGTGCGCCGCGCGCCTCTGTGGGCGAGATGGTCCGCTTCCTGAAGGCCCCGGTCCGCGAAGTCGAATAGGACCTGCTGTGCGCGCAGGCTCTCAGGCCTGCAGCAGCACCATGTTGTCGCGGTGGACCATCTCGGGCTCTGCGGCATAGCCCAGCAGGCGCTCGAACTCGGCCGAGGGCTTGCGGCACAGCATCCGGGCCTCGGCGCTCGAATAGTTGGCGAGGCCGCGCCCGAGTTCGACGCCCTGTTCGTCGCGGATCGCGATCACGTCGCCACGCGAGAACTCGCCCTCGACGCCGGTCATGCCGATCGGCAGCAGGCTCTTGCCCTCGGTGCGCACCTTGGCCGCCGCGCCGGCATCCACCGACACGGCGCCGCGCAGTTGCAGGTGGTCGGCCATCCAGCGCTTGCGCGCCTGGTGCTTGGCGGTCTGCGCCACGAGCAGCGTTCCGATGGCTTCGCCGCGCGTGAGGCGCAGCAGGGCGTCGGGCTCGCGGCCCCAGGCGATCACCGTCGAAGCGCCGGAGCCGGCGGCGCGCTTGGCGGCCAGGATCTTGGTGATCATGCCGCCGCGGCCGATGCTGCTGCCGGCACCGCCGGCCATGGCCTCGAGCACCGGATCGCCGGCCGCCGCCTCATCGACGAAGCGGGCATCCGGGTCCTTGCGCGGATCGGCGCTGTAGAGGCCTTTCTGGTCGGTCAGGATCACCAGCGCATCGGCTTCCACCAGGTTGGCGACCAGCGCACCCAGGGTGTCGTTGTCGCCGAACTTGATCTCGTCGTTGACCACCGTGTCGTTCTCGTTGATGACCGGCACCACGCCGAGGGCAAGCAGGGTCACCAGCGTCGAGCGCGCATTGAGATAGCGCTCGCGATCGGCCAGGTCGGCGTGGGTCAGCAGCACCTGGGCGCTGCCGATGCCGTTCTCGCGCAGCTTGGTCTCGTAGACCTGCGCCAACCCCATCTGCCCGACGGCGGCTGCAGCCTGCAACTCATGGATCTCGCGCGGCCGCACGCGCCAGCCCAGCCGCTTCATGCCCTCGGCGATGGCTCCGCTCGACACCATCACGACCTCCCGCCCCTCGCGCACCAGCGTCGCGAGTTGCCGGCACCACTCGCCGACGGCTTGCTCGTCGAGCCCGCGCCCCTCGTTCGTGACGAGGCTGGAGCCCACCTTGACGACGATGCGGCGCGCGTCGCGCAATACGGCAGAGCCTTGGGTCGAACTCATCATTGAACGTCTGGAAAACGGGGATCGATTTCCGTCGGCGGCTGCTCGGCCACCTGCTGGGCCTTGACGTGCTGGTAGATCGCCTGCACCAGCGGCTCGCAACCCTCGCGCGTGAGCGCGGAAATCTCGAACACCGGCCCCTTGAAGCGCAGTCGCTTGACGAAATCCTTGACCCGGGCCGCGCGCTCGTCGTCCGGCACCATGTCGAGCTTGTTCAGCACCAGCCAGCGCGGCTTCTCGTACAGCGCCTTGTCGTACTTCTTGAGCTCGCCCGCGATCGCCTTGGCCTGTGCGACCGGATCCACGCCCTCGTCGAAAGGCGCCAGGTCGACCACGTGCAGCAGCAGCCGGGTGCGCTGCAGGTGGCGCAGGAACAGGTGGCCGAGGCCCGCGCCCTCGGAGGCCCCTTCGATCAATCCCGGCAGGTCGGCGACCACGAAGCTCTGCTCCGGACCCACGCGCACGACGCCGAGGTTCGGGTGCAGCGTGGTGAACGGATAGTCGGCAATGCGGGGACGGGCATTGGAGATCGCGCTGATCAAGGTCGACTTGCCGGCGTTCGGCATGCCGAGCAGGCCGACGTCGGCCAGCACCTTGAGCTCGAGCTTGAGGTTCTTCTTCTCGCCCGGCCAGCCGGGCGTCTTCTGGCGCGGCGCGCGGTTGATGGCGCTCTTGAAGCGCATGTTGCCGAAGCCGCCGTCGCCGCCCTTGGCGATGGTGATCACCTCGCCGGGCGTCAGCAGCTCATACAGCACCTCGCCGGTCTCGGCGTCGGAGATGATGGTGCCGACCGGCATCTTGAGCGTGACGTCGTCGCCGGCGGCGCCGAACATGTCGGAGCCCATGCCGTGCTGGCCGCGCTTGGCATCGTGACGGCGCGAGAAGCGGAAGTCGACCAGCGTATTGAGGTTCGAGTCCGCAACCGCGAACACGTGGCCGCCGCGACCGCCGTCGCCGCCGTTCGGGCCGCCGAATTCCTTGTACTTCTCATGGCGGAACGACACGCAGCCGTTGCCGCCGTCGCCGGCGGCGACGTCGATGAAGGCTTCGTCCACGAACTTCATGAGATGTCCAATCAGTCTACAAAATGAAAAAGCCCCGGCAAAGCGGGGCTTCGATCGGATCGAAGTGACTGGCTTACGCCGGGGTCACGTTGACCGTGTGCTTGTTGAGTGCGCCCTTGGTGCCGAAGGACACATGGCCCTCGACCAGGGCGAACAGCGTGTGGTCCTTGCCGATGCCGACATTGACGCCGGGATGGAACTGGGTACCGCGCTGGCGCACGATGATCGAGCCTGCGCTGATCAGTTCGCCGCCGAAGCGCTTCACGCCGAGCATCTTGGGCTTGGAATCGCGCCCGTTTCGCGTTGAGCCGCCGCCTTTTTTCTGTGCCATGGAATCTGCTCCTTAGCCGGCGATCGCGCCGATTTGCAGTTCGGTGAACTGCTGGCGATGGCCCTGACGTTTCTGATAGTGCTTGCGACGGCGCATCTTGAAGATGCGAACCTTGTCGTGCTTGCCGTGCGACAGTACCGTGACTGTCACCGTTGCGCCGGACACCAGGGGCGTACCGACCTTGATTTCGCTGCCGGTTCCGACTGCGAGCACTTGATCGATCACGATTTCCTGGCCCACGTCCGCAGCAATCTGTTCTACTTTAATTTTTTCGCCGGAAGCAACGCGATACTGCTTGCCGCCGGTTTTTATGACCGCGTACATATTGACCTCTTGATGAAGATGGCTCCACGGCGAATTCCGCAGAGCCCATGATTATAGCACCCCAGCCTCTTGCCGCCAGTGGGCACGCCCCTGGCGGGCGGAGGGCGGTCCGGGCATCCCTATAATCGAAGGCTTCCGGCCGCTTCGGCCTTCAGCGCCATCGTCGCATTCCCTGCAGCGCGCAAGCGCCCTCGCCCTTGTCAGTCCACGCCGTCGACACCTCCCCCGCTGCTGCCGTTCTCAGCCTGATCGCCGAAGACATGGCCAGCGTCGATCTCGTGATCGCCCGCCGGCTCGACACCGGCGTCCCGCTGGTGAGCCAGGTGTCCAGGTACATCATCTCCGCCGGCGGCAAGCGGTTGCGACCGGCGCTGCTGCTGCTGATGGCGGGCGCCCTCGACTATCGCGGCGAACAGCGCTTCAATCTCGCCGCCGTGGTGGAGTTCATCCACACGGCCACGCTGCTGCACGACGACGTGGTGGACGAGTCCACGCTGCGCCGAGGCCGCCCCACCGCCAACGAATCCTTCGGAAACCCCGCCAGCGTGCTGGTCGGCGACTTCCTGTACTCCCGGGCGTTCCAGATGATGCTGGACGCCGATGACGTGCGCGTGATGCAGATCCTCGCGGAGGCGACCAACGTGATCGCCGAAGGCGAAGTGCTGCAGTTGATGAACATGCACGACGCCACGCTCGACGAAGAAGCCTATCTGAAGGTGATCCGCTCGAAGACCGCCAAGCTGTTCGAGGCCAGCACCCGGCTGGCCGCCGTGCTGGCCGGCGCGCCCCCCGACGTCGAGGAAGCCTGCGCCGCTTACGGGCAGGCACTGGGCACCGCCTTCCAGGTCATCGACGACGTGCTCGACTACGCCGGAGATGCCAACGAAACCGGCAAGAACGTCGGCGACGACCTGC
The DNA here is from genome assembly GCF_056403395.1 of Variovorax sp. P2_H12. Classification (NCBI taxonomy): domain Bacteria; kingdom Pseudomonadati; phylum Pseudomonadota; class Betaproteobacteria; order Burkholderiales; family Comamonadaceae; genus Variovorax; species Variovorax sp. P2_H12. The sequence continues at coordinate 26,300 of NZ_JBFUFO010000002.1, forward strand.
GCGAAGGCAAGACCACGCTGCCGCTGATCCTGGCGATGCAGCGCGGCACGACAGAGCAACGCGCGCTGATCCGCACCGCCATCGAGGCCGGCGACACCACGCAACTGCCGCAAATCGTCGCCATCGTGCGCGAAACCGGCGCCCTGGAAGCCACGCGCGCCGCAGCGGCAGCCGAAGCGCAACGCGCCATCGACGCACTTCGTGGTTTTTCTGCAAATTCGCACTCCGCGGCTTTGCTACAATTGGCGGCTCAGTTGTTAGAGCGACGCGCCTGATTCAACTCACGAGAGTGAGTGCCACGGACGATTCCCTTTTCTTGCAACCACCATCGGGGTGTAGCTTAGCCTGGTAGAGCGCTACGTTCGGGACGTAGAGGCCGGAGGTTCGAATCCTCTCACCCCGACCAGATTTCCGCCAAGGAAGTCGGTAATTTCAAGTTGGCAGGCCCCTTTGGCCTTCGCCAAAGCCAGTGCGGCACTGGCCGGCGTCGCCCCATGTGCCGTGGCGAGTGCCAAGCCCAGCCGCTTCGTGCGTCAGCAGATTTCGAACGGATAGCGACCGCACACTTGAGGCGCATTCCCAACGCCTGTCGGGGCGACATCGTTATAAAATCCGCCCCAGACCGCTCCACCGACCCTGTCGCTCGACGCTTCCAGACCAAGCCGAATGGAAGGATGCCTGTCGCCCGCCTGAAGGGCCTTCGGGACGCACAGGCCGGAAGTTCGGATCCTTTCACCTCGTCCAGCCTTTCAGGGCTGTAATTGCCAAATGCTTCGCGGAACTGTTGCCGCGCGGCGATTTACAGCGCTTGGGCGATCAGCGATGATCGTGAAGCACATTTTCACGTTTCTTACATTCGTTGAATGGCCGCTGCCGAACCCTTAGTCAAAGAAAGCTCGCCGATCGCCCTGCCGGGACTCGCGCGCGCCCTCGTTTCGGCCGGAAAGCTCCCCGCGAAGACCGCGGAAGACATCTATCAGAAATCCCTCAGCGGCCGAACCAGCTTCATTGCGGAGCTGACCGGCTCCGGAGCGGTCTCGGCGGCCGACCTGGCCCATACGCTGTCGAGCGCGTTCGGCGCGCCGTTGCTCGACCTCGATGCCATCGACTCGCAGCGCCTGCCCAAGGACCTGCTCGACCCCAAGCTGTGCCAGGCCTACCGGGTGGTGGTGCTGAGCAAGCGCAACAACCGCCTGATCGTCGCGACCGCCGACCCCTCCGACCAACAGGCGGCCGAGAAGATCAAGTTCGCCTCGCAGATGGGCGTCGACTGGGTCATCGCCGAGTACGACAAGCTGTCCCGCATGATCGAAGCGGCGGCGGTGTCCGCCTCCGAGACCATCGACAGCATCATCGGCGCGGAGTTCGAGTTCGACGAGGTGACGGCCGATACGTCGAGCGAGAGCAACGACCCGGCGGTGGCCGAAGTCGAGGACGCGCCGGTCGTGCGCTTCCTGCACAAGATGCTGCTCGACGCCTTCAGCATGCGCGCCTCGGACATTCACTTCGAGCCCTACGAGCACAACTACCGCGTTCGCTTCCGCATCGACGGCGAGTTGCGCGAGATCGCCAGTCCGCCGACGGTCATCAAGGACAAGCTGGCATCGCGCATCAAGGTCATCTCCCGGCTCGACATCTCCGAGAAGCGCATCCCGCAAGACGGCCGGATGAAGCTCAAGATCGGTCCCGAGCGCGTGATCGATTTCCGGGTCAGCACCCTGCCCACCCTGTTCGGCGAAAAGATCGTGATCCGGATCCTGGATCCGAGCAGCGCCCGGCTGGGCATCGATGCACTCGGCTACGACGCCGTCGAGAAGGAGCGCCTGCTGGCGGCGATCGGACGCCCCTACGGCATGGTGCTGGTCACCGGGCCGACCGGCTCCGGCAAGACCGTGTCGCTCTACACCTGCCTGAACCTGCTCAACAAGCCCGGCGTGAACATCGCGACCGCCGAGGATCCGTCCGAAATCAACCTGCCCGGCGTGAACCAGGTCAACGTCAACGACAAGGCCGGCCTCACCTTCGCCACCGCGCTCAGGGCCTTCCTGCGGCAGGATCCCGACATCATCATGGTCGGCGAAATCCGCGACATCGAAACGGCCGACATCTCGATCAAGGCGGCGCAAACGGGCCACCTGGTGCTCTCGACGCTGCACACCAACGACGCCCCGACCACGCTCACGCGGATGCGCAACATGGGCATCGCGCCCTTCAACATTGCCTCCAGCGTGATCCTGATCACGGCCCAGCGCCTGGCGCGCCGTCTGTGCACGGTGTGTCGCACGCCGACCGACGTGCCCCGGCAGGCCCTGCTCGATGCCGGTTTCGACGAGTCCGACCTGGACGGCACCTGGAAGCCCTATCACCCGGTCGGCTGCTCGGCCTGCAACGGCGGCTACAAGGGTCGCGTGGGCATCTACCAGGTGATGCCGATCAGCGAAGAGATCCAGAAGATCATTCTTCGCGACGGATCCGCGCTCGACATCGCGAAGCAGTCCGAGGCCGAGGGCGTCAGATCGCTGCGCCAGTCGGGGCTTCGAAAAGTCATGCAGGGACTGACTTCACTCGAAGAAGTGCTGGCAGTCACCAACGAATAACGCGGCAACACGCGCATCAGTACGCAGAGGCGGAGATCCCATGGCAACGGCAGCAGCATCGAACCGGACGCTCAAGGAGTTCATCTTCGAGTGGGAGGGCAAGGACCGCAACGGCAAGACAGTGCGCGGCGAAGTGCGCGCCGCCGGCGAGAACCAGGTGCAGGCGGCACTGCGCCGCCAGGGCATTCTCACCACCAAGATCAAGAAGCGGCGCATGCGCTCGGGCAAGGCGATCAAGCCCAAGGACATCGCGATCTTCACGCGCCAGTTGGCCACCATGATGAAGGCCGGCGTGCCCTTGCTGCAGGCCTTCGACATCGTCGGCCGCGGCAACGCCAATCCGAACGTCGCCAAGCTGCTCAACGACATCCGCAGCGACGTCGAGACCGGCACCTCGCTGTCGGCGGCGTTCCGCAAGTTCCCGAAGTACTTCGACAGCCTCTATTGCAACCTGGTCGAGGCCGGCGAGGCCGCCGGTATCCTGGAAGACCTGCTCGACCGCCTGGCCACCTACATGGAGAAGACCGAGGCGATCAAGTCGAAGATCAAGTCGGCGCTGATGTACCCGATCTCGGTCGTGGTGGTGGCCTTCGTGGTGGTGGCGATCATCATGATCTTCGTGATTCCGGCCTTCAAGCAGGTGTTCTCCTCCTTCGGCGCCGACCTGCCGGCGCCCACGCTGATCGTGATGGCGATCAGCGAATTCTTCGTCTCCTACTGGTGGCTGATCTTCGGCGTGATCGGCGGCGGCATCTATTTCTTCCTGCAGGCCTGGAAGCGCAACGAGCGCGTGCAACAGGTCATGGACCGCCTGCTGCTGCGCCTGCCGATCTTCGGCGCCCTGATCGACAAGTCCTGCACTGCGCGCTGGACCCGCACGCTGGCCACGATGTTCGCCGCCGGCGTGCCGCTGGTCGAGGCGCTCGACTCGGTCGGCGGGGCGTCGGGCAACTCGGTCTATGCGGAAGCCACCACCCGCATCCAGCAGGAAGTCTCGACCGGCACCAGCCTGACGACCGCGATGACCAACGCCAACCTGTTTCCGTCGATGGTGCTGCAGATGACCGCGATCGGCGAGGAATCCGGCTCGATCGACCACATGCTGGGCAAGGCCGCGGATTTCTATGAGTCGGAAGTCGACGACATGGTGGCCGGCCTTTCGAGTCTGATGGAGCCGATCATCATCGTCTTCCTGGGCGTCATCATCGGCGGCATCGTGGTCTCGATGTACCTGCCCATCTTCAAGCTCGGCCAGGTCGTCTGATGCTCGTATCGCAGGGGGTGGACGCCGCGCTGGCCGGCGTGTTCGGGCTTCTGATCGGCAGCTTCCTCAATGTGGTCATCTACCGGAAGCCGGTGATGATGTACCGCGACTGGCTGTTCGACGCCGTCGGCCATCTCATGACCCAGGCCGACGGCCGCTCGCTGTGGACGCGGGCGCTCGGTCCCGCGTCGGCCGTGGAGTCCAGGCTCGCGGCGGCGGCCAACGAGGCCGTGCCGGTGCTCGAGGCGCTGCCGCCGTTCAACCTTGCGCGCCCGGCGTCGCGCTGCGGTCATTGCGGCCAGCCGGTGCGCTGGTGGCGCAACATCCCGGTGCTGAGCTATCTGGCGCTGGGTGGACGCTGCGGTGATTGCAAGGCCCGGATCAGCCCGCGCTACCCCATCGTCGAAGGAGTGGTCGGATTGCTGTTCGCGCTGTGCGGCTGGCGCTTCGGGCTGACGCCGGTCGGCGCGCTCTGGGCCGCCTGCGCGACGCTGCTCGTGTGCCAGTTCCTGATCGACCTGGACACGCAGTACCTGCCCGACGACTACAACTACCTGCTGCTCTGGCTGGGCCTGATCGGCTCGGCCCTGGGCTGGACCGGGGTCCCGCTCTCCTCCGCCGTCTGGGGTGCGGTGGCAGGCTATCTGAGCCTGTGGCTGATCTACCAGCTCTATCTGCGGATCACCGGCAAGGAGGGCATGGGTTACGGCGACTTCAAGCTGCTGGCGGCGCTCGGGGCCTGGTTCGGTGCGGAATTCCTGCTGGCCGTGGTGCTCGTGTCCTCGCTCGTCGGCGCGGTGGTCGGCGGCATGCTGCTGGTGGCGGGCAAGCTCGCGCACAAGGACGTGCCCATTTCCTTCGGCCCCTTCCTAGCGGGTGCCGGCCTGGTCTGCCTGGTGGCGGGGCCGGCGCAGGTCATGGCCTGGCTGCCGTTCGCCTTCCCCTTCCACCCCTGAGGCCGGCCATGCGCATCGGCCTCACCGGCGGCATCGGCAGCGGCAAGAGCACCGTCGCGTCGATGCTGGTCGGGCTCGGCGCGAAATTGATCGATACCGATGCGATCGCGCGCACCATCGCCCAGCCGCAAGGAGCGGCCATGCCGGCGCTGCAGCTGGAATTCGGTGCCTCGGTGATTGCGGTCGACGGCGGCCTGGACCGGGCCCGCATGCGGGAACTGGTGTTCGCCGATCCGGCGGCGAAACGGCGGCTCGAATCCATCCTGCACCCGCTGATCAGCGCCGAATGCGAACGGCAGGCAGCCACCGCTGCGGACGGCCAGACCATCGTCTTCGACGTCCCGCTGCTGGTGGAATCGAGGCGCTGGCGCACGAACGTCGACCGGGTGCTGGTGGTCGACGCATCCGAAGCGACGCAGCTCGAACGGGTGGTGGCGCGCTCGGGCTGGACGCCCGATGCGGTCCGGTCGGTGATCGCCCAGCAGGCCGAACGCGGCCTGCGGCGCGCGGCCGCCGACGCACTGATCTTCAACGAGAAGCTCACGCTCGCGGAACTCGCCCTTGAAGTACAGAGTCTTTGGAATCGTTGGGCCGACGCGGACACGCGATAATCTCCGGTCCGCCGGCGCGTGCGCCAGATAACAAGAAAGCGGCGCGGCAACGCCCTGCGGCACAGCTCTCCCCCCAAAGATGCTTTTCAATTCGTACGCGTTCATCTTTATCTATTTCCCGATTGTTCTCTTCGGGTTCTTTCTGATCGGCAGGCGAAGCACGCGGGCGGCAGCCGGCTTTCTCGCGCTCGCATCGCTGTTCTTCTACGGCTGGTGGAGCATCCAGGCGCTGCCGCTGCTGGTGGGCTCGATCGGCTTCAACTACTGGGCCGGCCTGCGCCTGACGCGGGCCCCCGGCCGTACCGACGCCGCGCGAAAGCGCATGCTGGTGTTCTCGCTGGTGGTGAATCTGGGCGTGCTCGCCACCTTCAAGTACGCGAACTTCTTCGTCGGCAACGTGAACGACGGCCTGGCGGCGGCCGGCATCGCGCCGCTGCCTTTGCTGCACGTGGCGCTGCCGATCGGCATCTCGTTCTACACCTTCACGCAGATCGCCTTCCTGGTCGACTGCTGGCAGGACAAGGTGCGTGAGCGCAGCTTCGTGTACTACGTGCTGTTCGTCACCTACTTCCCGCACCTGATCGCGGGGCCGGTGCTGCACCACGCGCAGATGATGCCGCAGTTCGCCAATCCGGCGACCTATCGCGTGGACTTCGACAAGATCTCGCTCGGGCTCGCAATCTTCGTCTTCGGCCTGGCCAAGAAGCTGCTGATCGGGGACCCGATGGGACAGTACGCGGACCTGATGTTCACCGGCGTCCACAACGGCGTGCAACCGACGACCGTGAGCGCCTGGTTCGGCGTCATGGCCTATACGCTGCAGATCTACTTCGACTTCTCGGGCTACTCGGACATGGCGGTGGGCCTGTCGCTGTGCCTGGGGGTGCAATTGCCGCTCAACTTCAATTCGCCCTACAAGTCGACCAGCATCATCGAGTTCTGGCGCCGCTGGCACATCTCGCTGTCGACCTTCCTGCGCGACTACCTCTACGTGCCGCTGGGCGGCAACCGCAAGGGGCCGGCGCGGCGCTACCTGAACCTGTTCCTGACCATGCTGCTCGGCGGCCTGTGGCACGGCGCCGCCTGGACCTTCGTCATCTGGGGTGCGCTGCACGGCTTCTTCCTCATGGTCAACCATCTCTGGAACGCCAAGGTGCGGCGCCATGCCACGCCGGGCCTGATCGCGCGCGTGCTGGGCTGGCTGCTGACCTTCGTCTGCGTGATGATCGCCTGGGTGGTGTTCCGCGCCGAAAGCATGACCGCGGCGACCGCCATCTACAAGGGCATGCTGGGCATGAACGGCATGACGGAGTCGATCTTCAGCGAGTTCGGCTCGATCCCCTACCGCAAGCCCGAGTTCTTCCAGACCATGCTGGTCGGCTTCATCATCTGCCTCGCACTGCCGCCGACCATCTCGCTGCAGCGCTGGGTGCCGCAGGCCCAGACACTGGCCGGGCGTCCTCACCTGGCCTGGGTCTTCACCGCCGCGATGGCGGTGTTCACCGTGATCCTGCTCGGTGTCTGCGTGTCGAAGCTGGGCTCGTACAGCCCCTTCCTGTACTTCCAATTCTGAAATGAAATGCCCCCACGCTCATCGCTTCGCGTATCGCTGCCCCCCGAGGGGGCGCTCAGTGCCCTTCGGGCGGCCGGGCGGGCACTGAGATGACCCCCGCAAAACTCTGGCTGCGGATCTTTGTGGCCGGCTTCGCCCTCATCTGCGGGCTGCTGATCGTGACGCTCAAGACCCCGCCCTTCTACGGCGACATGACGCGCATCGGGCTGTTGTCCGAAAGCGCCTTCGGCTGGACCATCGAGCCGCCGCAGGTGCCGGCCGAATTCCTGCGCGCCGCGCCGGTCGCCGAGGCCGACATCGTGGTCATCGGCGACAGCTTCTCGATGTCCAACCGCTGGCAATCGGAACTCACCCGCGCCGGCTATCGCGTCACCACCATCTTCTGGGGCCAGATCAACGAGGCGCTGTGCGGCGACCTGAACGCCTGGCTCGACCGGGCCGGCTTTCGCGGCAAGATCGTGATCGTCGAAAGCATCGAGCGCCTGCTCGCCGACCGGCTGGACAGCAGCCGGGCCTGCGCGAAGATGCAGAAGCCCTTCTCGGCCGGACTCAAGCCCTTCTTCGCGCCGCTCGACCATGTTCCGGCGCCCGCGATCAACTGGGACGGGAAGCTCACTTCGGGCCTCAACATCTATCGCAACACCAAGCGGGCACGCGAGGCCACCGGCGATGTCCTGTCCAACAAGCGCATTCTGGTGCGCCCCGTGGCGGGCGGCTGCTCGATGTTCAGCAGCCAGTTGTGCGACCGGGCCCCGTTCTGGCCGGCCGACGACGAGAACGGCGAACTCACCCCACAGCACGTCGCCCAGATGCGCGCCTTCAGCGAATCCCAGCGCCCGCGATCGATCCTCTGGATGGTGATTCCCAACAAGACCACGGTGTATGTCAAGCCGGAACATTCGAAAGATTTCGTGACGGCCTTCGACGAGGCTGGGCTCGGCCCCGACCTTTTCAGCTTCTCGCAGGAGAAGAAAAAGACGATACGCGACTACTATTTCCCCAACGACACGCACCTGTCGATGCACGGACAACTGGCCGTCGGTCAGCGCATGCTCGAGGCGGTTCGCAAGATCCTGCCCGCTGCGCCCTCGAAGGCTTCTTGAAGCTATCATCTGCAACCGGAAGCCACCACGCGTGATCCTCTACGAGTACCCCTTCAACGAGCGCATCCGGACCTACCTGCGGCTGGAACACCTGTTTCGCCGTCTTGGCGAACTGGTGCCGGCCGACTCGCCGCTGCTGCATCACTATGCGCTCGTCACGATCTTCGAGATCATGGACGTGGCTGCTCGCGCCGACCTCAAGGCCGATGTGCTGCGCGATCTCGACAAGCACAAGAACGTCTTCAACAGCTATCGCGGCAATCCCGCCATCGCCGAGTCGGTGCTGGACCAGGTGGTGGGCAAGCTCGAAAGCAACTTCGCGACGCTCAACACGGTGCCTGGCAAGGCGGGCCAGGCGCTGACCGAGAACGAGTGGCTCATGAGCATCCGCAGCCGCGCCGGCATCCCGGGCGGCACCTGCGAATTCGACCTGCCGGCCTACTACACCTGGCAGAACCGCCGGGCCCCCGAGCGCCGCGCCGACCTCGAACGCTGGTCGTCAACGCTCGCTCCGCTGGCCGAATCGATCTACCTGCTGCTCAAGCTGCTGCGCGACGCCGACGTGCCCTACAAGGTGATCGCGGCCAACGGCCAGTTCCAGCAGACCCTGCCGCAAGGCCGCAGCTTCCAGCTGCTGCGGCTGCGCATCGACCCCAAGCTCGGGCTCATCCCCGAGATCAGCGGCAACCGGCTCATGGTGTCGGTGCGCCTGATGCGGCACGAGGCCGACGACCGGCTGCACCAGAGCACGGACGACGCGCCTTTCGAACTCACCCTCTGCGCATGAGTGCCGTGAATGCCCTCGGCGAGCGGATCGTCAGGTGCCCGGCGTGCGGGCAGGACAGCGTCTATGCGGCCAGCAACCCCTACCGGCCGTTCTGCAGCGCGCGCTGCAAGGGCATCGATCTCGGCGCCTGGGCCAGCGAGGAATTCAGGATGCCCGCCGATGCGCCGCCGGACGATGATCCGTTCGGCGATCCCAAGCGCCAGTAAGCCCTAGGCCGCAGGCCGCTCGAAGGCCAGGCCGCGCTCCTCGGCCAGCCAGCCCAGCACCGGGAGCGCGCCCGGCAGCACCGGCGCAACGTCCAGCGGCAATTGCTGCCAGCACATCGCCTGCCCCTCGCGCATCTCGAAATCGCCCGCCCACTGCGTCACCTTGCACCAGTGCAGGCGCACCAGCGCGTGCGGATAATCGTGCTCGGTGACCTTCCAGACTTCGGCGCCGGCGATCGTGATGCCGAGTTCCTCGTGCAACTCGCGGCGCAGGGCCTGTTCGACGGACTCGCCGGCTTCGAGCTTGCCGCCCGGGAATTCCCAGTAGCCCGCATAGGGCTTGCCCTCCGGCCGGGTCGACAGCAGCAACGCGTCGTCCTCGCGGATCAGGATGCCGACCGCGACCTCGGTGTGCTTGCGCGAACCCCTCATGGCAACCTCAGGCGCGCCCGGCATAGTCGCGCGCGAACTGGTAGGCCACGCGGCCGCTGCGCGAGCCACGCTCGAGCGCCCACACCAGCGCTTGCGGGCGCGCGGCCTCGACGGCCTTGGCATCGACGCCGAAAGAGGAGAGCCACTGGGCGACGATCGCCAGGTACTCGTTCTGGCTGAAAGGATAGAAGCTCACCCAGAGGCCGAAGCGCTCCGACAGCGAGATCTTCTCCTCGATCACCTCGCCCGGGTGCACCTCACCGTCTTCCGTGTGGGTGTAGCTGAGGTTGTCCTTCATGTACTCGGGCAGCAGGTGGCGCCGATTGCTGGTCGCGTAGATCAGCACGTTGGGCGTCGACGCGGCGATCGAGCCGTCGAGGATCGACTTCAGCGCCTTGTAGCCCGGCTCGCCCTCGTCGAAGCTCAGGTCGTCGCTGAAGACGATGAATTTCTCGGGACGGCCCGAAACCACCTCGACGATGTCGGGCAGGTCGGTCAGCTCGGCCTTGTCGACCTCGATCAGGCGCAGGCCCCGCGGCGCATAGGCCTGCAGGCAGGCGCGGATCAGGGACGACTTGCCGGTGCCGCGGGCACCGGTCAGCAGCACGTTGTTGGCCGGCTTGCCCTCGACGAACTGGCGCGTGTTGCGCTCGATCTTTTCCTTCTGGACGTCGATTTCCTTCAACGCTTCGAGCGACATCGCGGCCACGTGGCGCACCGGCTCGAGCGTGCCGTGGCCCGAGCTGCGGCGGCGGTAGCGCCAGGCGATCGAGGCGTTCCAGTCGGCGGGGGCCGACAGCGGCTGGGGAAGGATCGACTCGATGCGGCCGATGAGCTGTTCGGCGCGTTCCAGGAGGCGTTCGAATTTCTCGTTCATGGCAGCAAGCGTGGGGGCTTCACGACCGGTAGTCGGCGTTGATGGTGACGTAGTCGTGGCTCAGGTCGCAGGTCCAGACCGTGTCGGCGGCGCTGCCGCGGCCCAGCGCGATGCGCACCGTGATCTCGCTCTGCTTCATCACGCGCTGGCCGTCTTCCTCGCGGTAGCTCGGATTGCGACCGCCCTTGACCGCCACATGGACGTCGTCTAGGTAGAGGTCGATGCCGGTCTGGTCGAGGTCGGCAATGCCGGCATAGCCGACGGCCGCGAGGATGCGGCCCAGGTTCGGGTCGCTCGCGTAAAACGCGGTCTTGACCAGCGGCGAATGGGCGACCGCATAGGCGACCTGCCGGCACTCGGCCGAATCCTTGCCGCCCTCGACCCGGATCGTGATGAACTTGGTTGCGCCTTCGCCATCGCGCACGATGGCCTGGGCCAGCTGGCGCGCGACGTTCTGCATCGCTTCCACCAGGGCGCGGCCTTCGACGGATTCGAGCGAGGTGATGGTGGCGTGCGCCGCCTTCTGCGTCGCGATCACGACGAAGGAATCGTTGGTCGAGGTGTCGCCATCGATCGTCACGCGATTGAAGGAGGCATCGGCCAGCGCCTTGGCCAGCGGCTGGATCAGCGACGCCTCGATCTTCGCATCGGTGGCCATGAAGCCGAGCATGGTCGCCATGTTCGGCCGGATCATGCCGGCGCCCTTGCTGATGCCGGTGACCGTGACGGTCGCGCCGCCGATCCGGACCTGCTGGCTGAAGGCCTTGGGCACCGTGTCGGTCGTCATGATGCCTTCGGCCGCGCGTGCCCAATGGCCGGGCGCGGCATCCGCGAGAGCGGCAGGCAGGCCGGCTTCGATGCGGTCGATCGGCAGCGGCTCCATGATCACGCCGGTCGAGAAAGGCAGGATCTGCTCGGGCGCGAGATTCAGGTGCCGCGCGAGCGCGATGCAGGTCGCCCGCGTGCGCGCCAGGCCGTCCTCGCCGGTGCCGGCATTCGCGTTGCCGGTGTTGATCAGCATCGCGCGAATGCCGAAATCGCGGGCCAGGTTCTCGCGGCAGACCTGGACCGGCGCGGCGCAGAAGCGGTTCTGCGTGAACACGCCGCCGACCGCCGCGCCTTCGTCGATCAGCACCACCGTGAGGTCCTTGCGGTTGGCCTTGCGTACGCCCGCTTCGGCCACGCCGATGCGGACACCGGGCACCGCATGCAGCGCGGCGGGGTCGGGAGCGGAAAGATTCACTGGCATGAGGAAATCCTGGTCGTTGCTGTCAGGTGAGCTTGCCGTGGCACTGCTTGAATTTCTTGCCGCTGCCGCACGGACACGGGTCGTTGCGGCCGACGCGCGCGAAGGCCGCGGCACCGGCACTCAGGCCGCCGGCCGCCTGGCGGCGCAGGCTTTCCTCGTCGACCCGGACCTCGACCTCGCCGGTTTCGGTCGGCGCCGTGTAGGTGATGTTGGCGAGGTTCTCGCCGCGGCTTTCCATGGCGTCGGCAGCTTCCTCGAGCTGTTCGCCGGACTGCACGCGCACCGTCATGAGCTGGCGCGTGACCTCGTTCTTGACCGAGTCGAGCAACTGGCCGAAGAGCTCGAAGGCCTCGCGCTTGTATTCCTGCTTGGGCTGCTTCTGCGCATAGCCGCGCAGGTGGATGCCCTGGCGCAGGTAGTCCAGCGAAGCCAGGTGCTCGCGCCAATGGGTGTCGATGCTCTGCAACAGCACCATGCGCTCGAACTGCGTGAAGTTCTCCTGGCCGATCAGCGCGACCTTGGCGCTGAAGGCCTCGTTGCCGGCGGCGACCACCTTCTCGACCACGTCCTCGTCGCCGATCGCAGTCGCGGCCTCGACTTCCTTCTGCAGCGGGAGCTGCAGGCCCCACTCGTCGGCCAGGGTCTTCTCGAGCCCGGCCAGCTGCCATTGCTCCTCGACCGATTCGGCCGGCACGTACTGACGCACCAGGTCGGTGAAGCAGCCTTCGCGCAGCGCCTCGATCTGCGCGCTCAGATCGGTGGCGTCGAGGATGTCGTTGCGCTGCTGGTAGATCACCTTGCGCTGGTCGTTCGAGACGTCGTCGTACTCGAGCAACTGCTTGCGCACGTCGAAGTTGCGCGCCTCGACCTTGCGCTGCGCGCTCTCGATGCTGCGGGTCACGATGCCGGCTTCGATCGCCTCGCCGTCGGGCATCTTGAGGCGGTCCATGATCGCCTTCACGCGGTCGCCCGCGAAGATGCGCATCAGCGGGTCGTCCAGGCCCAGATAGAAGCGCGAGGAGCCCGGGTCGCCCTGGCGGCCCGATCGGCCGCGCAGCTGGTTGTCGATGCGGCGCGACTCATGACGCTCGGTGGCGATGATGCGCAGGCCGCCGAGCGACTTCACGAACTCGTGGTCCTTGTCCCATTGGGCGCGCAGCCGTGCGATCTGTTCGGCCTTGGCGGCATCGTCGACGGACTCGTCGGCTTCCACTGCCTCGATCATCTTCTCGACGTTGCCGCCGAGCACGATGTCGGTCCCGCGGCCCGCCATGTTGGTCGCGATCGTGATCATCTTGGTGCGGCCGGCCTGGGCCACGATCTCGGCTTCGCGCGCATGCTGCTTGGCGTTCAGCACCTGGTGCGGCAGGCCGGCCTTCTCAAGCAGGCCGTCGATGATCTCGGAATTCTCGATCGACGAGGTGCCGACAAGCACCGGCTGGCCGCGCTCGTAGCACTCGCGGATGTCCTGGATCGCGGCGTCGTATTTCTCGCGCGTGGTCTTGTAGACGCGGTCGAGCTGGTCCTCGCGCCTGCTCTGCCGGTTCGGCGGAATGATCATGGTCTCGAGGCCGTAGATCTCCTGGAACTCGTAGGCCTCGGTGTCGGCCGTGCCGGTCATGCCGGCGAGCTTGGCGTAGAGCCGGAAGTAGTTCTGGAAGGTGATCGAGGCCAGGGTCTGGTTCTCGGCCTGGATCTCGACGCCTTCCTTGGCCTCCACGGCCTGGTGCAGGCCATCGCTCCAGCGGCGGCCGGTCATCAGGCGGCCGGTGAATTCATCGACGATCACGACCTCGCCCTGCTGCACCACGTAGTGCTGGTCGCGATGGTAGAGATGGCGCGCCCGCAGCGCCGCATTCAGGTGATGCATCAATGTGATGTTGGCCGGATCGTAGAGCGACGCGCCCTCGGGCAGCAGCTTGAACTCGGACAGCACCTGCTCGGCCTTCTCGTGGCCGTCTTCGGTCAGGAACACCTGGTGGGTCTTCTCGTCGACCGTGAAGTCGCCGGGCTTGGTGACGCCTTCGCCAGTGCGCGGATCGGCCTCGCCTTCCTGCTTGACCAGCAGCGGCACGACCTTGTTGATCGCCAGGTAGAGCTCGGTGTGGTCCTCGGCCTGGCCGCTGATGATCAGCGGCGTGCGCGCTTCGTCGATCAGGATCGAGTCCACCTCGTCGACGATCGCGTAGTTCAGCCCGCGCTGGACCCGGTCGCCCGGCTCGTACACCATGTTGTCGCGCAGGTAGTCGAAGCCGTACTCGTTGTTGGTGCCATAGGTGATGTCGCTGCCGTAGGCCTGCTGCTTCTCCTCGCGCGGCATTTGCGGCAGGTTGATGCCGACCGACAGCCCGAGGTAGTTGTAGAGGCGGCCCATCCACTTGGCGTCGCGGCCGGCGAGGTAGTCGTTCACCGTGACCACGTGCACGCCCTTGCCGGTGAGCGCATTGAGGTACACCGGCAGCGTGGCCGTCAGGGTCTTGCCCTCGCCGGTGCGCATTTCGGAGATCTTGCCGTTGTGCAGCGCCATGCCGCCCAGCAGCTGGACGTCGAAATGGCGCATCTTCATGATCCGCTTCGACGCTTCCCGCACCGTGGCGAACGCTTCAGGCAGCAGGTCGTCGAGCGACTCGCCCTTGGCGACACGGTCCTTGAACTCCTGCGTCTTGGCGCGCAGCGCGTCGTCGTCGAGCTTCTCGAAGGACGGTTCCAACGCGTTGATGCGTTCGACTGTCTTGCGATACTGCTTCAAGAGCCGGTCGTTGCGACTGCCGAAAATTTGGGTCAGGAAGTTGGTGGCCATGAATGGAGATCGATGCACACTCGCCGGATGCGGGCGCCTCGACCGAAGTCCCTAAGATAGACGGAGAACGAACTTGGGCGCGCTTTGTCAAAAGACAAGCGGACCGGCCCGCAGGATTGCCGGCAAACCGCTGATTTTAGCCGCCTTGCCCCGACCTTCCCGACCACTGTCCATTGCCCATGAATCGCCGCCACAACGCCTTCACCCTGCTCGAGGCCGCCGAGGGTTCTCCCACGCTCGCGAGCCTGGCCGCGCGGGCCCGCGATGCCAGCGAACGGCTGGCCGCGGTGCAGGATCTGATCCCGCCGGAGATGCGGCCCGGCATCCAGGCCGGGCCGGCCGAGGGCGACGTCTGGTGCATGCTGGTCAACGGCAGCGCCGCGGCCGCCAAGTTGCGTCAGTTGGCGCCGATGCTGCAGGCCCGGCTCAAGTCGCGGGGATGGGAGGTCGCGACCATCCGGATAAAGGTGCAGTCACGCCGTTGAATGCGGCGCTGGCCTTCAGAGCTGGGCGATCGCCAAGCCCAGCGTGAGCGCCACCGACGTCCCGAAGATGGCCAGCCCCACGCTGCGTCGCCGGTGGGTGAGCATCCACAACGCCACGCCCGAGATCGACAGGAAAATCAGGCTACCGGCCAGTGTGTCGACCAGCAGGATCCACGCCACCGGCATGCCCGTGCCCTTGTGCATGTTGGCCAGCGTCGCGACGACGCCGTTGCGGGTGGTCGTGACCCCGACCGAGCGGTTGCCGCGCCAATAGTCGGCTTGCACGACGGCGTCGGGCCCGCCGAAGTTGAACACCCAGCGCTCGGGCTGCATCAGCGGGTCGGCCTTGCCCTTTTCGCTCCAGGCAACCGGCCGCGCGGGCTCGGTCCGCATCGAATTCGGCGGGCCCTTCTGTTCCAGCGCGCCCTGCAGCCAGACCGCCATGTCCTGCGCGCTGGCAGGCGCCGGATCGGGGAGCGCCAGCTGGGCGTTGATGCGCTGCTGCGCCATCGGCAACTTCAGCACGGCACGGTGGTTGAGCCAGATGCCGGCGGTGCCGAAGATCAGCCCGAGGATCGCACCCCAGAGGCCGAACCAGCCATGGGTCTTGCGGATCCATTGCGTGACGATCGCGCGACGTGGCAGCAAGTGGCCGCGCACGTCGGCGGCGGCGGAGTGGCCGCGCACGTCGTCGGCGGCGTTCAGTGAGGAGGCCATGCCCGAAAAAGTGGTGCCGCTTGTCGGAATCGAACTGACGACCTACCGCTTACAAGGCGGTTGCTCTACCAACTGAGCTAAAGCGGCGGGATTTTGATTTTAGCGGCTGGGGCAGGCCCGGCCGCGATGCTCACTTGATCCGCTTGAGCGATGGCCGCGCGCCGCCACCGGCCGGCGGCCGTGGTGGATCCTCGGGGTCGGTCGGCGTGCTGCCGGGTTCGACCGCGTCCTCCCCCTCGCCGGTCACGAGATGCACCACCTTGCCGGCGTCGCCCTCGGTGCCGCGCGACGCATCGCGCAGCGGCGTGCGGGTCGAAGTGGCCGACGGGGTCGCGGCAGCTGGTGGGGCGGCGCTGCCATCGGCCCGCGCCGGCGCGGGAGCCGGGAAAGCCATGCCCTGCCCGTTCTCGCGCGCATAGATCGCGATCACGCGGCCGACCGGCACGCTGATCTCGCGCGCCGTGCCGGCGAAGCGGGCCTTGAACTCGATGAAGTCGTTGCCGAGCTTGAGCGAACTGGTGGCGTCGAAGCTGATGTTCAGCACGATCTCGCCGTTCTTGACGTACTCGCGCGGCACCTGGACCGTGTCGTCCACCTGCACCGCGACATAGGGCGTGAAGCCGTTGTCGGTGCACCATTCGTACAGCGCCCGGATCAGGTACGGGCGGGTGGAAGACGACTCGAGCGCGTTGATCATGGGCGGCTGGGCCAGCGACTCACTTGCGCATGACCTTTTCGGACGGCGTCAGCGCCTCGATGTAGGCCGGGCGCGAGAAGATGCGTTCGGCGTACTTCAGGAGCGGAGCCGCGTTCTTGCTGAGGTCGATTCCGTAGTAGTCGAGGCGCCACAGCAGCGGTGCGATCGCGACGTCGAGCATCGAGAAGTTGTCGCCCAGCATGTACTTGTTCTTGAGGAACACGGGCGCCAGCTGAGTCAGGCGATCGCGGATGTGTGCGCGCGCCTTTTCGATGGCCTTCTCGTTGCCCTTGGTGGTGCGGTTCTCGAGCATCGAGACATGCACGAACAATTCCTTCTCGAAGTTGAGCAGGAACAAGCGCACGCGTGCACGGTCGACCGGGTCGCCGGGCATCAGCTGCGGATGCGGGAAGCGCTCGTCGATGTACTCGTTGATGATGTTCGACTCGTACAGGATCAGGTCGCGCTCGACCAGAATCGGCACCTGCCCGTACGGGTTCATCACATTGATGTCTTCAGGCTTGTTGTAGAGGTCGACGTCACGAATCTCGAAATCCATGCCTTTCTCGAACAGCACGAAGCGGCAGCGATGGGAAAAGGGGCAGGTCGTTCCCGAATAAAGGACCATCATGGCGAAAGACTCCTAAAAATCAAAAAGAGTGGGTCGCGTTCGCAACCCACTCTGCGGGACCAGGCGCACGAGGCGCCCGATCGGCGTGGAATTACTTGACGTCTTTCCAGTACGAGGCATTCAGCCGCCACGTGAAGACCACTGCCATGAGCAGGAACAGCAACACCCAGACGCCCACGCGGATGCGGGTGTTCTGCGCCGGCTCGGCCATCCACTGCAGATAGCTCACGAGGTCGCCCACGGCCTGGTCGAACTGCATCGGCGTCATGGTGCCGGGGCTTACCTGCTCCCAGCCCTTGAACACTTCGGTTTCATGCCCGTGGGCTTCGACCTTCTCGAAGACCGGACGTCGCTCGCCCTGCAGCTCCCACATCACGTGCGGCATCGCCACGGCCGGGAACGCCAGGTTGTTCCAGCCGGTGGCCTTGGTGTCGTCGCGGTAGAAGGTGCGCAGATAGGTGTAGAGGTAGTCGGCACCGGTGCCGCCGTGGCCGGCACGCGAGCGCGCCACCAGGGTCAGGTCGGGCGGAATCGTGCCGAACCATTCCTTGGCCTGTTGCGGTGCCAGGTTGACCTTCATGGTCTCGCCGATCTTGTCGGTCGTGAACAGGAGGTTGTCCTTGATCTGCTGGTCGGTGATGCCGAGGTCCTGCAGCCGGTTGAAGCGCATGAACGCCGCCGAGTGGCAGTTGAGGCAGTAGTTGACGAACAGCTTCGCACCGTTCTGCAGCGAGGCCAGGTCGGTGGTGCGGTTGGGCGCCTTGTCCCAGGGGATGCCGCCTTCGGCCGCTTGCGCGCCCGTGACGATGCCGAGCGCCGCGATCAACGTGAGGATCAGTTTCTTCATTCTTGTTGTCTCCCGGTCAGTGAGCGTTGAAAACCACGCGCTCGGGGACCGGCTTGAATTCGCCGAGGCGGCTCCACCACGGCATCAGCAGGAAGAAACCGAAATAGAAGAGCGTTCCGATCTGCGACACGCGCTCGCCGATCGGCGACGGCGGTTGCACGCCGAGGTAGGCGAGCACCACGAAGTTGACGACGAACACACCGTAGACATACTTGTGCCAGCTCGGGCGATAGCGGATCGACTTGACCGGGCTGTGGTCGAGCCAGGGCAGGAAGAACAGGATGACGACCGCGCCGCCCATCACCAGCACACCCCAGAACTTGGCGTCGATCGACAGCATCATCGCGACCACGCCGACGGCGACGACCGCGACACCGGCCTTGATGAAGGAGGGGAAGCGGGCCTTCAGGACGCCGTAGGCGGCCGCACCGACCACGCAGGCGATCAGCGCATACATCATCTCGCTGGTGATGGCACGCAGCATCGAATAGAAGGGCGTGAAGTACCAGACCGGCGCGATGTGGTTCGGCGTCTTGAGCGAATCCGCCGGGATGAAGTTGTTGTACTCGAGGAAGTAGCCGCCGGCCTCGGGCGCGAAGAAGATCACGGCCGAGAAGATCGTCAGGAACACCACCACGCCGAAGATGTCGTGCACCGTGTAGTACGGGTGCGACGGGATGCCGTCGACCGGATGGCCGTCGGCGCCGCGGTTGGCCTTGATCTCGATGCCGTCGGGGTTGTTGGACCCCACTTCGTGCAGCGCGATCAGGTGGGCGACCACCAGGCCGAGCAGCACCAGCGGCACGGCGATCACGTGGAAGCTGAAGAAGCGGTTCAGCGTGGCGTCGCTCACCACGTAGTCGCCGCGGATCAGCAGCGCGAGGTCAGGACCGACGAAGGGAATCGCGGCGAACAGGTTCACGATCACCTGAGCGCCCCAGTAGCTCATCTGGCCCCACGGAAGCAGGTAGCCCATGAAGGCCTCGGCCATCAGGCACAGGAAGATCGCGCAACCGAAGATCCAGATCAGCTCGCGCGGCTTGCGGTAGCTGCCGTACATCAGGCCGCGGAACATGTGCAGGTAGACCACGATGAAGAAGGCCGAGGCCCCCGTCGAGTGCATGTAGCGGATCAGCCAGCCCCACGGCACGTCGCGCATGATGTACTCGACCGAGCCGAACGCCAGCGCGGCGTCGGGCTTGTAGTGCATCACGAGGAAGATGCCGGTCACGATCTGGATCACGAGGACCAGCATCGCGAGCGAACCGAAGATGTACCAGAAGTTGAAGTTCTTCGGCGCGTAGTACTTGCCCCACTGGTCGTTCCAGAGCTTGGTCAGCGGGAAGCGGTTGTCGACCCAGTTGAGCAGCTTCTCGCCGGCGGGTGCATTGGGGGAGATTTCGTTGAATTCAGCCATGTCTTGCTCCTCAAGCCTTCTTGTCGTCGCCGATCAAGATGCGCGTATCGGAGAGATACATGTGCGGCGGCACCGGCAGGTTGTCGGGTGCCGGCTTGTTCTTGAAGACGCGGCCGGCCAGGTCGAAGGTCGAGCCGTGGCAGGGGCACAGGAAACCGCCTTCCCAGTTGTCGGGCAGCGAGGCCTGCGGGCCGGCCTGGAGCCTGTCGATGGGCGAGCAGCCCAGGTGGGTGCAGATCCCCACGACCACCAGGATCTCGGGCTTGATCGAACGGTGGTCGTTGCGGGCGTAGGCCGGCGTGAACTCGTCGGGGTTGCGCTTGGATTGCGGATCGGCGAGCAGCGGATCGAGCTTGGGCAACTCGGCGACTTGCGCCGGCGAACGCTTGAGGATCCAGACCGGCTTGCCGCGCCATTCGACGGTCATCTTCTCGCCGACCTGCAGGGCACCGATGTCGGCCTCGACCGGCGCACCGGCAGCCTTGGCTTTCTCGGACGGCTGGAACGAGCTCACGAACGGCACGGCCACGGCCACACCACCCACTGCGCCTGCGCAGCCTGATGCGATCAACCATGTCCGCTTGCTGGTGTCGATCCGGGGTCGGCCGGCGGTGCTCACGGTACTGTCACTCATGGGGATCCTCAATCTTCTTCGCTAGGGGCTTGGGTCAACCCGCGATTGTAGCGGAGCGTAAGCGGCGATTTCAACGTCGGCGCGGCGCGTGACGCGAGCCCTCGATCGGACATGGATACGAAGCCCCACCCCTATACTGGCCGCCGTTCAAAACAATCCCCCGGAAGAGGTGCACGACATGAGCTTTCTGAAAGAGTTCCGCGAATTTGCCGTCAAGGGCAACGTGATCGACCTGGCGGTCGGCGTGATCATCGGTGCGGCCTTCGGCAAGATCGTCGACTCGCTGGTGAGCGACATCATCATGCCGCTGGTCGGCCTCATCTTCGGCAAGCTCGACTTCTCGAATCTCTACATCGTGCTCGGGCCCAGGCCGGCCGGGGTGGCCGACACGCTGGTGGAGCTCAAGAAGGCCGGCGCGCCGGTGCTGGCCTACGGCAACTTCATCACCATCGCGGTGAACTTCGTGATCCTGGCCTTCATCATCTTTCTGATGGTCAAGCAGATCAACAAGCTGCGCAAGACCAGCGAAGCGGCGCCGGCGCCGACGCCCGAAGACACCGTGCTGCTGCGCGAGATCCGCGACAGCCTCAAGCGTTCGTGAGGCGCGCAAGGGCCAGCGACCGGGCCATCCGCACGGCCTCGATCAGGCTGGAGGCGTCGGCCCGGCCGGTGCCCGCAATGTCGAACGCGGTGCCGTGATCGGGACTGGTGCGCACCAGCGGCAGGCCGAGCGTCACGTTCACGCCCTTCTCCACGCCCAGGTACTTCACCGGGATCAATCCCTGGTCGTGGTACATCGCGATCACCACGTCGAACTCGCCCGCGCCATCGGCCTTGGCGCGGGCGCGCATGAAGACGGTGTCGGGCGCATGGGGCCCGTCGGCATCGATGCCTTCGGCCCGCGCGGCCGCGATCGCCGGCGCAATGATGTCGCGCTCCTCGGAGCCGAACAGACCGCCCTCCCCCGCGTGCGGATTGAGGCCCGCCACCCCGATCCTGGGCGTTCGCCCGAGCACCGCCCCGAGCGCCTGGTGCGCGATGCGCAGTGTCTGCAGCACACCATCGAAACTCACGGCTTCGATCGCATGGCGCAGCGACATGTGGATGCTCACGAGCACGGTGCGCAGCTCGTCGTTGGCAAGCATCATGCGCACCGGCACCTCGGACAGCGGCCGGCCGAGATGGGCGGCCGCCTCGGCCTGCAGCAATTCGGTGTGGCCCGGATAGGGGAAGCCGGCCGCCGCGAGCGCTTCCTTGTGCAGGGGCGCAGTGACGATCGCGGCGATCTCGCCGCGTAGCGCGGCGCGTGCGGCCCAGACCACGCAATCGCCGGCAATGCGGCCCGCCGCCGCGCTGATCGCGCCGTGCGCGATGACCGCGCCAGGCGGCGCGACCACCTGCAGCACGGGGATGCAGCCCGGCGGCGTGTCGCGCACGTCGCGCGCCGCCTCGATCAGCGCGACCGGCAAGGCCGGCGCCCCGGCGGCAGCGATCGCCTGCGCGGCACGACGCACGATGCCGACATCGCCGGCCACGAAACATCCGCGCAAGTCATCGGCCGCATCGCGAAAGGCCTTCGCGATGATCTCGGGCCCGATGCCCGCGGGGTCGCCGAGCGTGACAGCGATGGGGGACAAAGGTTCGAAGCTCACGCCGGATTGTCGATGTCGATGAATTCGTGCGCCAGCCCCAGCTGCGCCGCCACATGGCCCGCGACGGCCGGGGCGCCATAGCGTTCGGTGGCATGGTGGCCGCAGGCGAGGAAGGCGACGCCGAGCTCGCGGGCGTAGTGGGTCTGGGGCTCCGAGATCTCGCCCGTGATGAAGGCATCGGCGCCGGCCGCGACCGCAGCCTCGAAATAGCTCTGGGCGCCGCCCGTGCACCAGGCGATGTTGCGGATCGGGCGTTGCGCGCCCTCCACCAGCGTGACCGGCTTGCCGAGCGCTTTCTCGACGTGCGAGGCCAACTGCTTCGCGCTCGCGAAGCTCTCGCCGTTGTCGCGCGCACCGAGGAAGCCGAGTTCCTGCTCGCCGAAGCGGCCGGTCGAACCCGCATGCGCGACCAGGCCGAGCCGAAGCCCGAGCTGTGCGTTGTTGCCGAGCTCGGGATGGGCGTCGAGCGGCAGGTGATAGGCGAACAGGTTGACGTCGTCGCCGAGCAGCAGGCCGAGGCGCTGCCGCATCCAGCCCGTGACGCGGCCGTCCTGGCCGCGCCAGAACAGGCCGTGGTGGACGAAGATCGCGTCCGCTTCGGCGTGAATCGCGGCTTCGATCAGCGCCCGGCTCGCGGTCACGCCGGAGACGATCTTTCGCACCTTGATGCGGCCTTCGACCTGCAGGCCGTTGGGCCCGTAGTCCTTGAAGCGCGCGGGCGCAAGCAACAGGTCGAACGCATGCAGGAGTTCGTGGCGGGTGGTGCTCATCGCGCCATTGTGGCCCCGGCGGGCGCAGGCTCGGCAGCGCATCCAACTGCAAACCCATGAATTCCAAGGGTTATCCCCAATTCCTCCTTGTGCACAGGGGTGTGCTACGGGCCCGGGCAGCGGAAGCCTTGAGGGACAATCGGAGCTTCGGCGCCGGCCACGGCGCAACGCCCGCCCTCCATGTTTTCCCACCACGTCTCGCCCGCCTCTTCATGAAACGCACCTGGCTGCTGTTCGCCCAAGCCGTGACCATCCTGCTCGCGGCCTATTTCGTCGTCGCGACGCTCAAGCCCGAGTGGCTGAACCGGCGCATCGGCCCGCTCAACGGCCTGGTCTCTGTGATCGAGGCCCCCACCGCGCCCGCCGGCCCCCCCACCGCCGGCAGCCTGAGCGCTGCGGCCAAGAAGGCCTCGCCCGCGGTGGTCAGCATCAACACCAGCAAGGCGGCGCAGCGAGCGCCGCGCAACAACGACCCGTGGTTCCGCTTCTTCTTCGGCGACCAGGGCGACCAGCCACAGGTCGGGCTCGGCAGCGGCGTGATCGTCAGCGCCGACGGCTACATCCTCACCAACAACCATGTCGTCGAAGGCGCGGACGAGATCGACGTCACGCTCAACGACAGCCGCCATGCGCGCGGCAAGGTGATCGGCACCGACCCCGACACCGACCTCGCGGTACTCAAGATCGAGCTCGACAAGCTGCCGGTGATCGTGCTGGGGAACTCCGACGCGCTGCAGGTCGGCGACCAGGTGCTGGCCATCGGCAACCCCTTCGGCGTCGGCCAGACGGTCACCAGCGGGATCGTCTCGGCGCTCGGGCGCAACCAGCTCGGCATCAACACCTTCGAGAACTTCATCCAGACCGACGCAGCCATCAACCCGGGCAACTCGGGCGGGGCGCTGATCGACGTCAACGGCAACCTCGAGGGCATCAACACCGCGATCTATTCGCGCTCGGGCGGCAGCATGGGCATCGGCTTCGCGATTCCGGTCTCGACCGCCAAGCAGGTGCTCGAGGACATCGTGACGTCCGGCAAGGTCACGCGCGGCTGGATCGGCGTCGAGCCGAACGACCTCTCGCCCGAGCTGGCCGAGACCTTCGGCGTCAAGGCGAGCGCCGGCGTGATCATCACGGGCGTGCTGCAGAACGGCCCGGCGGCCAAGGCCGGCGTGCGCCCCGGCGACGTGATCACCGGCGTCGGCGAGAAGAGCATCGGCAACACCCAGGAACTGCTGAGCGCGGTGGCCGGCCTCAAGCCCGGCACGGCGACCCGCTTCGCGCTGCAGCGCGGCAGCGACAAGCTGGAGCTGGACGTCACGCCGGGCCTGCGGCCACGGTCGCCGGTGCGGCGGACGCCGAACGAAACCGAGTGAATCGAAATCCCGGCGGGGCCGGAATTCAGGACTGCGCCGAGTCGGCGCTTTCTTCCGTCGGCTTGGTGGATTTCGAGAAGTAGCGCGCGCCGATGATGCCGACCTCGTACAGCAGGCACATCGGGATCGCGAGCGCGAGCTGCGAGACCACGTCCG
The DNA here is from genome assembly GCF_056403395.1 of Variovorax sp. P2_H12. Classification (NCBI taxonomy): domain Bacteria; kingdom Pseudomonadati; phylum Pseudomonadota; class Betaproteobacteria; order Burkholderiales; family Comamonadaceae; genus Variovorax; species Variovorax sp. P2_H12. The sequence continues at coordinate 50,134 of NZ_JBFUFO010000002.1, forward strand.
GCGGCGTCAGCACCGCGGCGACGACGAAGGCCAGCACGATGAAATAGCCGCGGAACGAACGCAGCTTCTCGATCGTGACGAGCTCGAAGCGCACCAGCAGCATCACCACGATCGGCACCTGGAAGGCGACGCCGAAGGCGATGTAGAGCGACAGGATCGCCTCCACGTAGGACGAGATGTCGGGCGTGGCATTGACCGACGGCGGCGTGAACTTCTGGATGAAGCCGAACATCTTGTCCAGCACGAAGAACTGCACGAAAGCGATGCCGCCATAGGCCAGCAGGCTGCCGAAGAAGATCAGCGGCAGCGCGAACTTCTTCTCGTGGCTGTAGAGGCCCGGCGCCACGAACATCCAGCACTGGTACATGAGCCAGGGCAGTGCCAGCAGCACCGCCGTCATGCCCAGCACCTTGAGCGGCACGAAAAAGGGTGAGAAGACGCCGATCGCGATCAGCTTGGCGTCCGGCGGCATGTGGGCGCGGATCGGCACCGCGATCATGTCGATCAGTCCGGCCGGTCCGGGCCAGATGGCCAGCAGAAGGCCGGCCACGACCAGGCCGTAGACACAGTAGAGCAGGCGATCCCGCAGCTCCATCAGGTGCTGGACGAAGGGCTGCTCGGTGCCGGCCAGTTCGTCTTCTTTGTTCTTGTCGGTGGGGTCGGCCATGTGGGGGGACGCTGCGCTCGAGATTCCGGCGCGCGCKGCGCGCGGGCCGGGTCGCCAGCTTGCGCTAGTTGATCTTGTGGGGGCGATAGCGGGCCACGCGCGCCGCGCCCGACAACGCCTTGGTGCGCACGCCGTTGCGCGCCTTGTACCACTGTGGCGTGGCGCCCTGTTTCAGGCGCCAGTTCTTGCGTGGGTGCTTGTACTCGGGGAAGGAAGGCACCGTGTCGGACAGCGCCGAGAGCGTCTGGCCGCTTTCGGAGAACTGCTTCTCGAAATCGCTGGCGCTGGACTGGATGCTCTGCTCGACGTCGCGCGCCGCGTCCTGCACCGTGTCCTTCATCTTGCGCAGTTCGTCGAGGTCCATCGAGCGGTTGACCTCGGCCTTGACGTCATTCACGTAGCGCTGCGCCTTGCCGAGCAAGGTGCCCACGGTGCGCGCCACGCGCGGCAGCTTCTCCGGCCCGATGACGATCAGCGCCACCGCGCCGATGAGGGCCAGTTTCGAGATGCCGAGGTCGATCACGGATCGGTCTGGCTCAGGACTTCTGACGCGCTTCGACGTCGATCGTCGACTTGTCGGCGGTGGCGTTGCCGGTCACCTGGGCGTTCGGGGCGGCAGGTGCGTCGGTCGAGGCGCCGTCCTTCATGCCGTCCTTGAAGCCCTTCACGGCGCCGCCCAGGTCGGATCCCATGTTGCGGAGCTTCTTGGTGCCGAAGATCATCACGACGACGAGCAGCACGATCAGCCAGTGCCAGATGGAAAGTGAACCCATGGATTACTCCTGAAGAATGTGTTGCATTTTAGTCGCCGGGAAATGACCGGCCGAAATGATGGCTATCAGCCCCTGAGCCATGGCCGGGGCCCGCCCATGACGTGCACATGGAGATGGTGCACCTCCTGCCCGCCTTCGGCGCCCGTGTTGACCACGATGCGGAACCCGCCCTGGGGGTAGGGCCGGCAGCCCTGCTCGACCGCCAGCTTGGGCGCCAGGGCCATGATCCTGCCCAGCAGCGCCGCGTCGTCGGACGTCACCTGCGCCATCGACGGAATGTGGCGTTTCGGAACGATCATGAAATGCACCGGCGCCCAGGGCGCGATGTCGTTGAAGACGAACAACTCGTCGTCCTCATAGACCTTGCGCGACGGGATCTTGCCCTCGATGATTTTGCAGAAGATGCAGTTCGGGTCAGATGACATTGCCTGTTTCCATGGGTCGGCCCGCGTTCATGCGCACCATCCCCTTGACGATGCGATAGAGGAACCAAAGCGAAATCAGTGCCCAGGCGATCCAGCCCGGCACGAGAAAGAGCAGCCACAGCCACGAAGTCAGCACGTACAGCACGCCGGCCCACAGCACCGAACGGATGCGCCAGCTGAAGTGCGAGGCCTGCCAGCTGCCGGCAGCGTCCTCGCGCTTGACCAGGTCGATCACCAGCGCGATCAGCAGCAGGCCGATCGAGGCCTGGGCGCCGGGCAGCACGGCGCCGACCGCCACCACCAGATGCAGGATGTAACTGACCCAGCCCCAGGTCTTGAGCGAGTCGTCGGGCTCGACGGTCACGATGTCGTTGGGCATGGCGTGCGCTCCTTTCAGTCGTTGGAAGCTTCGCGGTCCTGCGCCTTGCGCAGGGCTTTTTCCTCGATGCCGCTGGTGCCTTCGCGGCGCTCGAGTTCGGCCACCACGTCGGCGGGCGAGAAACCGTAGTGCGCCAGGGCCACCATGCTGTGGAACCACAGGTCGGCCACTTCGTTCACCAGTTTCGTCCGGTCTCCGCCGTGGTCGGCATCCTTGGCGGCCATCACGACCTCGGTGGCTTCCTCGCCGATCTTCTTGAGAAAGGCGTCCGGGCCCCGGTGCAGCAGGCGCGCGACGTAGCTCTGGTCGGGGTCGCCGCCGCGTGCCGGCAGCCGGCTCTCGATGACAGCGGCCAGGCGCGCGAGCGCATCTTCCGCATTGCGTGTTTCAGTGCTCATCTCGGGGAGGATTTATAGATCGAAGCGGGGTCTTTCAAGACCGGTTCGGTGACGGTCCATTGGCCGTTCTCGTACTTGCTGAAGAAACAGCTGTGGCGGCCCGTGTGGCAGGCGATGCCCGGCTCGTGGCCCTGCTGCGTGACCTTGAGCAGCACCACGTCGTTGTCGCAGTCGAGCCGGATCTCGTGCACGGTCTGCACATGGCCGGACTCCTCGCCCTTGAACCACAGCTTCTTGCGCGAGCGGCTGAAGTACACGGCACGCTGGGTCTCGGCGGTCTTGGCGAGCGCCTCGCGGTCCATCCAGGCGAACATCAGGACGTCGTTGCTGCCCTGTTCCTGCGCGATCACCGGCACCAGGCCGTTCGCGTCCCATTTCACTTCATCGAGCCAGTTCATATCGTTCCAACACGCTGTCGCGTGACCCGCGCCGCAAGAAACCGGCGCGATCCGATGCCAGGGATACCGCGGAACCGGCTTTGCCGGGCCGCTGGTATCGCCCCCTTCAAGGGGCTGAGGTCCGCGGCTCCAAGCCTGCCTGCGCAGGCTTGGACGGACCCGAAGAGCCGCTGCCTCTGGCAGCGACTCGGGGCGCCGCAGGCGCTTCGGGGGTGTTTCATTTCCGGGTATTGTCGGTCACAGCCGCACCGGGATCCCGCGCGCCGCCATCTGCCGCTTGGCATCGCCGACCGTGAACTCGCCGAAATGGAAGATGCTGGCCGCCAGTACCGCGTCGGCGCCGCCGGTCTGGATGCCGTCGGCCAGGTGCTCGAGGCTGCCGACGCCGCCCGAGGCGATCACCGGCACGCTGACCGCATCGCTCACGGCCCGCGTCAGCTCGAGGTCGAAGCCGCTCTTGGTGCCGTCGCGGTCCATGCTGGTCAGCAGAATCTCGCCCGCGCCGCGGCGCGCCATCTCGACGGCCCATTGCACGGCGTCGAGGCCGGTGTTCTTGCGCCCGCCATGGCTGTAGACGTCCCAGCCCGGGCCGCGAGTGGCGGCGTCCTCGGGCGTGCGCCGCTTGGCGTCGATCGCCACCACGATGCACTGGGCGCCGTACTTGCGCGAGGCGTCCTCGATCACCTGGGGATTGGCGATCGCAGCCGAATTGAAGCTGGTCTTGTCGGCACCGGCATTGAGCAGCCGGCGCACGTCCGCCACCGTGCGCACGCCACCGCCGACGGTCAGCGGAATGAAGACCTGGGAGGCCACCGCCTCGATGATCGGCAGGATCAGGTCGCGGCCGTCGCTGGTGGCGGTGATGTCGAGGAAGGTCAGCTCGTCGGCGCCTTGCGCGTTGTAGCGCGCCGCGATCTCGACCGGGTCGCCGGCGTCGCGCAGTTCGACGAAATTGACGCCCTTGACGACGCGGCCGCCGGTGACGTCGAGGCAGGGAATGATTCGTTTGGCAAGCATGGTGTGGTTCAGGCGATGGGTTCAGGCGACCGTGAGCTGTTGCCAGCCTTGCCACTGGGCACCGGGCGCCAGCAGCACGGGTTCGTCGATGCGTGCGGCCTCGACGCAGAGCATCTGGCGCCAGCCGTCGTCGGGCAGGTCGTCGAGCTTGGCGCAGAGCTGCGGGCCCGGGTTCCAGACCACGGTCTCGGTGCAGCTCGCGCTTTGCGAGATCTCGAGTGTGCCCGAAGGCTGCACCAGCCGAAGCGGCCGGGCGGGCGCGGCGTAGACGCTGTCGAACTCGCTGCCGAAGCCCTGCGCCGGCGCCATGTCGACATGCCGGTCGTCACGCACCGCATCCCAGCGGTTGGCACCCTGCAGGCCTTCGAGCCGGGCCACGGTGACATCGTCGACCCGCAGGTAGCTGTGGAGCGCGGCCGCGAAGGACAACGGGCCGCTGCCGCTGTTGTCGATCGTGAGCGCGATGCGCAGCGCCCGCGGCGCCAGGGTGACGGCCAGCCGGGCCCGGAACGCATGCGGCCAGAGCGCGCGGGTGGCCGCGCTGTCGCGCAGCGTCAGCACCACGGTGTCGCGCCGGCCGGTGGCCTCCGGGGCCTCGGCGGTCCAGGGCAGGTTGCGGGCGAAGCCGTGCTTGGGCAGCGATCCGCGCTGATTGAACTGCGGCCAGCAGACCGGCACGCCGCCGCGGATCGCGCTCTGGCCATCGAAGCGGGCCTCGGGGCTCAGGTAGAGCCGCTCCACGCCATCGGCCGTGATCCAGGACAGCACATGGGCGCCGTGCAAGGCCACGGTACAGCTGCCGCCGTCAGGCAGCGCGAGGCGCACGGCCGGCTGGCCACGAAAGTCGAGGGCGCTGGAGGTCATGACCCGATTCTAGATTTGGGGCGGTCCTCGCGATGCGCCACCGGATCCGCAGGGGCATTGCGAACGGTGCGAATTTCGCTTGAAATGAGCGCCACCGGCGGCGGCTGTTGCGCGCCCCCGGCGGAATCCGCGCTTCGGAACAACCCGCACAAGGAGTCGCCATGAGAAGGAAACTGCCGCCGGCAGCCTGGATTCTGGTCGCGATGCTGATCGGGATCTTGATCGGCTACATGGTCTTCGTCAATTTCCCGGACAAGAAGACCGCAGCCGAGATCGCGGGCTACATCTCGATCATGTCGGACGTCTTCCTGCGCCTGATCAAGATGCTGATCGGGCCGCTGGTCTTCTCGACGCTGGTGGTCGGGATCGCCCACATGGGCGACGCCGCCGCGGTCGGCCGCGTGTTCGGCAAGGCGCTGGGCTGGTTCATCACCGCCTCGCTGATCTCGCTGGTGCTGGGCCTGGTCATGGCCAACCTGCTGCAGCCGGGCCACAACCTGGGCCTGCCGCTGCCCGACATCGGGTCTTCCGCCAACCTCGCGACCTCCAAGTTCACGCTGAAGGATTTCGTCAGCCACGTGGTTCCGAAGTCCTTCTTCGAGGCCATGGCCAATAACGAGATCCTGCAGATCGTGGTGTTCTCGATGTTTTTCGGCGTCGCCCTGGCCTCGCTCGGCGAAAAGGCCCGCACGCTGATCAACGCCATCGACGAGCTCTCGCACGCGATGCTCAAGATCACCGGCTACGTGATGAAGCTCGCCCCGCTCGCCGTGATGGCCGCGATGGCCGCCACCGTCGCCACCAACGGCCTGGGCATCCTGCTCAAGTTCGCGGTCTTCATGGGCGGCTTCTACCTGAGCCTGTTCATGCTGTGGGGCTTGCTGGCGCTGGCCGGCTTTGTCTTCCTGGGGCCACGCATCGTGACGCTGCTGAAGCTGATCCGCGAGCCCTTCCTGCTGTCCTTCGCAACGGCGAGTTCGGAGGCCGCCTATCCGAAGATCCTGATCGCGCTCGACCGCTTCGGCGTCAAGCGCAAGATCTCCAGCTTCGTGATGCCGATGGGCTACTCGTTCAACCTCGACGGCTCGATGATGTACTGCACCTTCGCCGTGCTGTTCATCGCCCAGGCCTACGACATCCCGCTGTCGATCGGCACTCAGATCACGATGCTGCTGATCCTGATGCTGACCTCCAAGGGCATGGCCGGCGTGCCGCGCGCCTCGCTGGTGGTGATCGCCGCGACCCTGAACCAGTTCAACATCCCCGAAGCCGGACTGTTGCTGATCCTCGGCGTCGACACCTTCCTGGACATGGGGCGCTCCGCCACCAATGCGGTGGGCAATTCGATCGCCACCGCGGTGGTGGCCAAGTGGGAGAGCGAGCTGCTCTCCGAGAGCGACGCCGCGGCCAACGCGCGGGCCATGGATGCCGAGAGCGCCGCAACCCTCGCCCATCCGGCGCACGCCTGAGGAGCGGCCATGACGCCCTTCCGGATCCGCCTCGGGACTGCCGCCGTGCTGCTGGGCGCTCTGCTGGGCCTGGCGCCGGCCGCGCTCGCGCAGCCCGAGCCGGCGCCGGCGGGTCCGGCGACCCTTACCGGCACCCTGGCCAGGGCACGGGACGCCGGTGTGGTGGTCATCGGCTACCGGGAGTCGTCGGTGCCGTTCTCCTTCCTGTCGCCGCGCAAGGAACCGATCGGCTACTCGATCGAGCTGTGCAAGGCGGTGGTCGAGGCCATGAGCGATGCGGTGCACAAGACGCTGGCCATCCGCTGGCTGCCCGTGACCGCCGAATCGCGCATCGATGCGGTGGTCAGCGGCCAGGTCGACCTCGAATGCGGCTCCACCACCAGCAACCTGGAGCGCCAGAAACGCGTGGCCTTCTCGCCGACGATGTTTGTCTCGGGCACCCGGCTGCTGGTGAAGAAGGGCTCGCCGATCCAGTCGTTCCGCGACCTGGCCGGCAAGCCGGTGGCCGTGACCGCCGGCACCACCAACGAGAAGACCCTGCGCGACCTGTCGGCCCGCTTCAAGCTGGGACTGAACCTGCTGGTGTCGCGCGATCATGCCGAATCGTTCGCGCTGGTGAAGTCCGGCCAGGCCGAGGCCTTCGCGACCGACGAGGTGCTGCTGTACGGCCTGATTGCGCAGGACCGGGGCGGCGCCGGAGGTGCCAGCGACTACCAGGTGGTCGGCGACTTCCTCTCGTACGACCCCTACGGCGTGATGTACCGCAAGGACGATCCGCAGCTGGCCAAGGTGGTCAACGATACCTTCCAGGCGCTGGCCGAGGACGGCGAGATCGAGCGCCAGTACAAGCGCTGGTTCCTGCGCAAGCTGCCGTCCGGCACCAGCCTCGACCTGCCCATGAGCCCGCAGCTCGAAACCATCATCCAGACGATGGCCGTCAAAACAGAATAGCCCGCTGCACCGGCCGGCGCAGCCAGGCCCGTTCGTGAAACACCGCGGATCTGGCTTTGCCAGGCCGCAGGTGTTGCCCCCGGCAGGGGGTGGGCGGCTACACGAAGTGAGCCAACCTGGGGGCGAGCCTATGCCGCCAGTTCGTCCGCGCGGGCCTGGGCGGCGGCGAAATCGAGGTCGCCCGAGTAGATCGCACGGCCGCAGATCACGCCCTCGACGCCGTCGTGCTCGACCGCGCACAGCTTGTCGATGTCAGCCATGTTCGACAGCCCGCCCGAGGCGATCACGGGGATCGTGAGCGCCTGCGCCAGCCGCACGGTGGCCTCGATGTTGATGCCCGACAGCATGCCGTCGCGGCCGATGTCGGTGTAGATGATCGACTCGACGCCGTAGTCCTCGAACTTCTTGCCCAGGTCGGCGACCTCGTGGCCGGTCAGCTTGCTCCAGCCGTCGGTCGCCACCTTGCCGTCCTTGGCGTCGAGGCCGACGATGATGTGGCCGCCGAAGGCGCTGCAGGCATCTTTCAGGAAGCCGGGATTCTTGACCGCCGCGGTGCCGATGATCACGTAGCGCAAGCCGTCGTCGATGTAGCGCTCGATGGTGTCCAGGTCGCGGATGCCGCCACCGAGCTGCACCGGGATGTCGTCGCCGACTTCCCTCAGGATCGCCTTGATCGCCGCATGATTCTGCGGTTTGCCGGCAAAGGCGCCATTCAGGTCGACCAGGTGCAGCCGGCGCGCACCGGCTTCAAGCCATTTGCGCGCCATGGCGGCCGGGTCTTCGCTGAAAGTGGTGGACTGGTCCATATCGCCTTGCTTGAGGCGAACACAGTGGCCATCCTTGAGGTCGATCGCAGGAATGAGAAGCATGGTGATGCGGGATTGCGTGGCGGACGAAGGGGGACGGGGACAGTGGGCGGGGGAATGCGCGATGGTACTCAGAACCCGGCAGGCACAGGCCGGGGCCGAGCGATGGAGGCGTTCACTGCGTCAGGGATTCCAGTGGAGGAAATTTCGATAGAGCTGCAACCCGTGCTCCGCACTCTTCTCGGGGTGGAACTGGGTCGCAAAAATATTATCGCGTGCCAGGGCGGCGGTAAAGCGCTCGCCGTAGTCGGCCTCCCCTACGCTGTGGGCGACGTCGGCGGGCCTGGCGTAGAAGCTGTGGACGAAATAGAAGTAGCTCTGGTCGGGCACCCCGGCCCAGACCGGGTGCGCCCGCGTCTGCAAGACCTGGTTCCAGCCCATCTGCGGCACCTTGTAGCGGCTGCCGTCCGGCTGCGTGCGGCCCTCGAGTTCGAACCTGCGCACTTCGCCGGGGATCAGGCCCAGGCCGTCGGTCGGCCCTTCGTCGCTGTGGGACAGCAGCATCTGCATGCCGACGCAGACACCGAACAGCGGCTTGCTGGCCGCGGCCTCGAGCACCGACTCGAGCAGGCCGGAGTCGGCCAGCTCGCGCATGCAGTCGGGCATGGCGCCCTGCCCCGGCAGCACCACCCGGGTGGCCCGGCGCACCACCTCCGGATCGGAGGTGACGAACACCTCCACCCCGACCTGGTCGGCCGCGTGCTGCACGGCCTGCGACACCGAGCGCAGGTTGCCCATGCCGTAGTCGACGACGGCGACGGTATTGGCGGTCATTGGGAGTCGTGGCGGCTCAGAGCGAACCCTTGGTGGAAGGAATGACACCCGCGGAGCGCGGGTCGAGTTCCAGGGCGGAGCGAAGCGCCCGCGCGAAGGCCTTGAACACGGTCTCGCACTGGTGGTGCGCGTTGACACCCTTGAGGTTGTCGATATGCAGTGTCACGAAGGCGTGGTTGGCAAAGCCGTGGAAGAACTCGTAGGTCAGCTGGCTGTCGAAGGTGCCGATCATGCCACTGGTGAAGGGAACGTCCATCACCAGGCCCGGGCGGCCGGAGAAATCGATCACCACGCGGCTCAGCGCCTCGTCCAGCGGGACGTAGGCGTGGCCATAGCGGCGGATGCCCTTCTTGTCGCCCACGGCCTTGGCCACGGCCTGGCCCAGCGTGATGCCCACATCCTCCACCGTGTGGTGGCCGTCGATGTGCAGGTCGCCCTGGCAGTCGATGTCGAGGTCGATCAGGCCGTGACGGGCGATCTGGTCGAGCATGTGGTCGAAAAAGCCGATGCCGGTCGACAGTTTCGCGCGGCCGGTGCCGTCGAGGTCGACCTGGACAGTGATCTTGGTTTCGGCCGTGTTGCGGGTGACGCAGGCCGTGCGCGCGCCGGTGGCGACGACGGCTTCGGGTGCCAGAGGGGTATTCATAGTGAGGCTTCGAGGGCGGCGAGCATCTGCGCGTTCTCGTCGGAGGTTCCGACCGTAAGGCGCAGGCAGTTCGCGAGCAATGGGTGCATTTTAGAAACGTTCTTGACCAGCACGCCGCGCGCCTTCATTCCTTCGAAGGTCTTTGCGGCATCGGGCACCCGGATCAGGATCATGTTGGCCTCGCTCGGCCAGCTCTTGACCGCCGGCAGCCGCGCCAGGCGCTCGACCACCCCCGCGCGCTGGTCGCGGATCTCGGCCGCCTGCCCGGCGAACACCTCGGCATGCTCGAGCGCGAACAGTGCGCATTCGCAGTTGAGCACGCTGATGTTGTAGGGCGGGCGCACCTTGTCGACCTCCGCAATCAGCGCCGCGGGCCCCATCAGGTAGCCCAGCCGGGCTCCGGCCAGGCCGAACTTGCTGAGCGTGCGCATCAGGAGCACGTGGCCGTGGCGCGCAACGCGGTCGATGTAGCTGCGGCCGGCAAACGGCTGGTAGGCCTCGTCGATGACCACCAGGCCGCCCTGCGCGCCCTGGGCCAGGACGATCTTCTCGATCACCGCGTCGTCCCACAGGTTGGCGGTCGGGTTGTTCGGATAGGCCAGGAAGACGATGGCCGGCTTCTCCCTGGCGATGGCTTCGAGCATGGCGGTCTCGTCGAGCTCGAAATCGGCGGTCAGCGGCACGCCGACAAAGCGCAGCCCCTGCAGCTGGGCGCTCACGGCGTACATCACGAAGCCAGGCACCGGCGCCAGGATCGCGGCACCGGGCAGGTCGCAGGCCATCGCCAGCAAGGAGATCAGCTCGTCCGAGCCGTTGCCGAGCATCAACGAAAAGCCCTCGGGCATGGCGGCATGGGCGGCCAGCGCTCGCTGCAGGTCGGCGCCGCGTTCCCCCGGGTAGCGGTTCAGCGCCAGGGCGCCGAGGCGCTGCCCGAGCGCGGCCTGCAGCGCGGGCGGCAGGCCGTGGGGGTTCTCCATGGCGTCGAGCTTGAGCAGGCCGCGGGCGTCCTGCACGGCATAGGCATGCATGGATTGGATGTCGGCGCGGATGCGGCCCAGTGCGCGGCGGGTGTCGTCGGTGGCAGTCATTCGGAGTTCAGGGGTTGCAGCGGTAGCTGTTGCGCAGCGCGGCGGAAAGCACCAGCTGGACCGGCATGTCGGCCTCGTAGCTGTCGGCGTTGCGCGTCAGTTCGGATTGGTAGAGCGAGCGTGCCATCACGGGTTCGAGCCGGCGGCCGTTGAAGCAGAAGATCGGCTGGTGGCCCGCGCGCTGCTCCGCGTCGCTGGCCTCGCGCAAACCCTCCATGACACCCACGAGGTAGTAGTTGGCGTAGAGCTTGCCCTCCTTCTCGTTGGCCTCGAGCATGCGCAGTTCGCGGATCGACATCGCCTGCGCGAGCGTCGACAGCATCAGCAGCGCCAGGCAGGCGCCCGCCGCGCGGATCAGTCGCGCGGGCGTGGCTTGATCAGCACGCATGGGTTCCCCGCATGGACGCAGTGGCCCTCGAGATCGCGCGTCACGACCGAGCGGGCGCCGACCACGGCGCCATCGCCGATCGTGACGCCCGGCGCCACGAAGGTCTCGGCCGCCAGCCAGACGCCATCGCCGACGCGGATGTCGTCCCAGATCAGCGGAAAGCTGGGCCGCTTGTAGTCGTGGGTGCCGGTGCACAGCCACACCCGCTGCGAGACGCAGCAGTTCTTGCCGATCCGGACCTCGCCGTAGTTGTAGATCTCGACGCCTTCGCCGATCGCGGTGTACTCGCCGATCACGAGATTCCACGGCATCAGCACCTTCACGCCGGCGCTGATCAGCACCTTCTCGCCGAGCCGGGCGCCGTAGAGCCGCAACAGGAAGAGCCGAAGCGGCGACAGCGCGCGCGGCCCGACGCGACCCAGCAGGGCCCAGACCAGCATCCAGGAAGCGCGTCGCAGCTTCTGGCCCAGGGTCCAGGGATGCCCCCGACTGGTCTTGAGATCCATGCCGTCCGGTTTCACGGCGTGGCGCCGCGCAGGCGCAACTCGGCCGCCCGCGCATGCGCCTGCAGCCCCTCGCCGTGCGCCAGCACCGAGGCGACCTGGCCGAGCACCTGGGCGCCCTCCTCGCTGACCTCGATCAGGCTCGAGCGCTTCTGGAAATCGTAGACGCCGAGCGGCGAGCTGAAACGCGCGGTGCCGCTGGTCGGCAGCACGTGGTTGGGGCCGGCGCAATAGTCGCCCAGGCTTTCGCTGGTGTAGGCGCCCAGGAAGATCGCGCCCGCATGCCGCAGCAGCGGCTCCCAGCGGTGCGGCTGCGTGCTGCTGACTTCCAGGTGCTCGGGTGCGATGCGGTTGCTGATCTCGCACGCCTCTTCCATGCTGCGTGTCTGGATCAGGGCGCCACGGCCGCTGAGCGAGGCGGCGATGATCGCGGCGCGCGGCATCGAGGGCAGCAGCCGGTCGATCTCATGCTGCACGCGCTCGATGTAGCCGGCGTCCGGACACAGCAGGATGCTCTGCGCCAGCTCGTCGTGCTCGGCCTGGCTGAACAGGTCCATGGCCACCCACTCGGGCGAGGTGCTGCCGTCGGCCAGCACCAGGATCTCGCTCGGGCCCGCGATCATGTCGATGCCCACGGTGCCGAAGACACGGCGCTTGGCGGCCGCGACGTAGGCGTTGCCCGGCCCGGTGATCTTGTCGACCGCCGGAATCGTCGCCGTGCCGTAGGCCAGCGCCGCCACCGCCTGGGCGCCGCCGATGGTGAAGGCGCGCGTCACGCCTGCGACGTGCGCAGCGGCCAGCACCAGCGGGTTCTTCTCGCCGCCCGGCGTGGGCACGACCATGATGATTTCGCCGACACCGGCGACGTGCGCGGGAATCGCGTTCATCAGCACGCTCGACGGATAGGCGGCCTTGCCGCCCGGCACGTAGATGCCGACGCGGTCCAGCGGCGTGACCTTCTGGCCGAGCAGCGTGCCGTCGGCATCGCGGTAGCTCCAGCTCTCGCCGCTGGCCTTCTTCTGGGCCTCATGGTAGGTGCGCACGCGGCGCGCGGCGGCTTCGAGCGCCTCCCGCTGCTCGAACGGCAGCGACTCGAAGGCGGAACGAAGCTCGGCCGCCGTCAGTTCCAGCGCGTCGACGCTGTCGAGGTCGAGTCGATCGAAACGGCGCGTGTACTCGAGCACCGCCTCGTCGCCGCGGCGACGCACGTCGGCGAGGATGTCGGCCACCACCTGCTCGATCGCGGCATCGGCCTCGGCGGACCAATGCAGGCGCGCCTTGAATTCGGCCTCGAAGGTGGCCGAAGCGGTCGAGAGACGGGCGGGGGCGGCTTTCAGGTTCATTTCGGAATGGCCGATGCGAAGGCGTCGACGATGTGGCGGATGGCCTCTTGCTTGAGCTTGAGCGCGGCCTGGTTGACCACCAGGCGGGCGCTGATGTCCATGATGCGCTCGACCTCCACCAGGTGGTTGGCCTTGAGCGTGTTGCCGGTCGAGACCAGGTCGACGATCGCGTCGGCGAGGCCGGTGAGCGGCGCCAGCTCCATGCTGCCGTAGAGCTTGATCAGGTCGACGTGCACACCCTTGCTGGCGAAGAACTCGCGCGCCAGGCCGACGTACTTGGTCGCCACCTTGAGGCGCGAGCCCTGCTTGACGGCCGAGGCGTAGTCGTAGTCGGCGCGCACCGCGACGCTCAGGCGACAGGCTGCGATGCGCAGGTCCAGCGGCTGGTAGAGGCCCTGGTTGCCATGCTCGAGCAGCACGTCGAGGCCGGTCACGCCGAGGTCGGCGCCGCCATACTGGACGTAGGTCGGCACGTCCGACGCACGCACCAGCACCACGCGCACATCGGGCCGCGTGGTGGCCAGGATCAGCTTGCGCGAGGTCTCCGGATCCTCGGTCACCTCGATGCCGGCCGCAGCCAGCAGCGGCAGCGTTTCCTCGAAGATGCGGCCCTTCGAGAGCGCGAGCGTGATCACGGCAGCACCTCCGTCGACCCGCTGACCCGCTCGATGTCGGCGCCCAGGCCGCGCAGCTTGCCTTCCATGCGGTCGTAGCCGCGGTCGAGGTGATAGATGCGATCCACCATGGTCTCGCCGTCGGCCACGAGGCCGGCGATCACCAGGCTGGCGGACGCCCGCAGGTCGGTCGCCATCACGGTGGCGCCGGACAGCTGCGAGACGCCCTCGATCACTGCCACCTTGCCGTCGGTCTGGATCTTGGCGCCCAGGCGCAGCATCTCGTCGACGTGCATGAAGCGATTCTCGAAGATCGTCTCGGTCACGGTCGAGGTGCCTTCGGCGATCGCATTGAGCGCCATGAACTGGGCCTGCATGTCGGTCGGGAAACCCGGGTACTCGGTGGTGCGGAAGCTCTGCGCCTTGAGCCGGCCCTGGCTTTGAACGCGGATACCGCCCTCGACCGCCGACACCTGCGCGCCGGCTTCGCGCAGCTTTTCGATGACCGCGTCGAGATGATCGGCCCGGCCATGCTTCAGGAACACGTCGCCGCCGGTCGCGGCCACGGCGCACAGGAAGGTGCCGGCCTCGATCCGGTCCGCCACCACCTGGTGGGTGCAGCCGTTCAGCCGGTCGACGCCCTGGATCCGGATGCGGCTGCTGCCATGGCCTTCGATCGTCGCCCCCATCGCGATCAGCATCTCGGCCAGGTCCGCGATCTCGGGCTCCTGGGCGGCGTTCTCCAGCACGGTCTCGCCATCGGCCAGCACGGCCGCCATCATGAAATTCTCGGTGCCCGTGACGGTCACCATGTCGGTCGTGATGCGGGCGCCGTGCAAGCGCGTGCGGCCATCGCCGATGCGCGCCACCATGTAGCCGTGATCGACCACGATCTCGGCGCCCATGGCCTGCAGGCCCTTGATGTGCTGGTCGACCGGCCGCGAGCCGATGGCGCAGCCGCCGGGCAGCGAGACCCTGGCTCGGCCGAAGCGCGCCAACAGCGGTCCGAGTGCAAGCACCGAGGCACGCATGGTCTTGACCAGCTCATAGGGCGCCTCGGGCAGTTCGAGCGCACGCGCATCGATGCGAACCGTGCCGTTGTCGTCGCGTTCGGCCACGACGCCCATGTTGTGGACCAGCTTGAGCATGGTCGCGACGTCCTTGAGGCGCGGCACGTTGTGCAGCGTGACCGGTTGGTCGGTCAGGAGCGCCGCGCAGAGTTCGGGCAACGCCGCGTTCTTGGCGCCGGAAATGAGTACTTCGCCGCGAAGCTTGCGCCCGCCGCGAATCAAGAGTTTGTCCATGAGGAATCCAGCGGAGATCTAGCGAGACTGGCCTGCCCATTCGGCAGGCGTGAAGGTTTTCATCGAGAGCGCATGCACCTCGTCGGTATGCATTTTCGCGCCCAGGGTGGCATAGACCCGCTGATGACGCTGGATGGCGCGCTTGCCCTCGAATTCGGGCGAGACGATGGTGGCGTACCAGTGGCGGCCATCACCCTCGAGCGTGATGTAGTCGCAGGGCAGGCCCGCCTGGATGATCGATTTCAATTCTTCTGCAGTCATGTCAGTTTTCCAGCGCGCGATCGCGTGACCCGAGACGCATGAAGCCGTCCCGGCGCAAGGCCAGGGATACCGCGGAGCCGGCTTTGCCGGGCCGCCGGTATCCCCCTTGAGGGGCTGAGGTCCGCGGCTCCAAGCCTGCATGGGCAGGCTTGGACGGACCCGAAGAGCCGCCGCCTCTGGCGGCGACTCGGGGCGCCGCAGGCGCTTCGGGGGTGGTTCATTTCATCCGCGGATTTTGTAGCCGATGCGCAGCAGGTGGACCGCGATCGCGCTCACCACCAGCCAGGCGCTGCCGACGATCGCCAGGCTCAGCCACGGCGAGGCGTCGCTGACGCCGAAAAAGCCGAAACGGAAGCCGTCGATCATGTAGAAGAAGGGGTTCAGGTGGCTCACCGTCTGCCAGAAAGGCGGCAGCGAGCCGATCGAATAGAACACGCCGGACAGGAAGGTCATCGGCATGATGAGGAAGTTCTGGAACACCGCCATCTGGTCGAACTTCTCGGCCCAGAGGCCGGCGATCAGCCCCAGCGTGCCCAGGATGGCGGCGCCCAGGAAGGCGAACACCAGGATCCACAGCGGCGCCACGAACCCCGGCATGGCAAAGAAGGCCGTCACCACGAACACGCCCAGGCCGACGGCCAGCCCGCGCACGATCGACGAGCCGACATAGGCGAAGAACCAGCCCCAGTGCGAGAGCGGCGTCAGCAGCACGAACACCAGGCTGCCCATAATCTTGCTCTGGATGATCGACGACGAGCTGTTGGCGAAGGCGTTCTGCAACACGCTCATCATCACCAGGCCCGGCACCAGGAAGGCCGTGTAGCTCACCGTGCCGTAGACCTTGACGTGATCCTCCAGCACGTGGCCGAAGACCATCAGGTAGAGCACCGCGGTCAGCACCGGGGCGCCGACGGTCTGGAAGCCGACCTTCCAGAAGCGCAGCGTTTCCTTGTACAGAAGCGCCCGCCACCCCAACGCGTTGATCATCATGTGAGCCCCCACGCCCGGCACTGCGTGTCCGAGCTGCCCCCCGAGGGGGCGTTCGCTTGCTTGGGCGCGGCGCTCATCGGGCGACCTCCAGCGGCGTCTGCTCGCCGGCCATCAGGTCGATGAACACGTCCTCGAGGTCGGCCTTGCGCATCTCGACGTCCTCGACATCGAGGCCGGCTTCGCGGATCGCGGCCAGCAGCTGCTCGACCTCATGGGCGTTCTGCGCCGGCAACTGCACGATGCGACCCGTGATGCGCGCGTGCTGCGCGATCGACCAGGGCAGCATGCCGTCGGTCTTGAAGCGCAGCACGTTGCTGGCGGCATTGCGCAGCAGCTCGCTGGTGCGGTCGAGCGCGATCACGCGGCCCTGCTTGAGCATCGCGATCCGATGGCACAGCGCCTCGGCCTCCTCGAGGTAGTGGGTGGTCAGCAGCACCGTGCTGCCCTGCTTGTTGAGCTTGGCCACGAACTGCCACAGCGTCTGCCGCAGCTCGACGTCGACGCCTGCGGTGGGTTCGTCCAGAACGATCACCGGCGGCTTGTGGACCAGCGCCTGCGCGACCAGCACGCGCCGCTTCATGCCGCCCGAGAGCTGCCGCATGTTGGCGTTCGCCTTGTCGGCCAGGCCGAGGCTGTGCAGCAGTTCGTCGATCCAGGCGTCGTTGTTCCGGATGCCGAAATAGCCCGACTGGATGCGCAGCGCCTCGCGGACGTTGAAGAAGGGGTCGAAGACCAGCTCCTGCGGCACCACGCCGAGCTGGCGGCGCGCCTGGGCGTAGTCCTTCTGCACGTCGAAACCGTGGACGCCGATGGCGCCGCTGGTCGGGCGCGCGAGACCCGCGAGCATGCTGATCAGCGTGGTCTTGCCGGCGCCGTTCGGCCCCAGGAGGCCGAAGAACTCGCCCTCCTCGATCTGGAAGCTCACGTCGTCGACAGCGCGAAGCCCAGGTTTGCCCTGGTTTCGTTGCTGGCGTGAGGCGGGGTAGGTCTTGGAGACCGATTGGAAGGAGATCGCGGGCATGGGAACGGAGCATTTTAAGCTCGCCCCCAGGTTGGCTCACTTCGTGTAGCCGCCCACCCCCTACCGGGGGCGCAGTCAGCGGCCCGGCGAAGCCGGTTCCGCGACTGCCCACCAATGGGCCTGGCTGCGCCGGCCGAGAAGGAGGAGCAGCGCGGTTGTCCCGGCCGGCGCAGCCAGGCCCGTTCGTGAAACACCGCGGAACCGGCTTCGCCGGGCCGCTGGTGTTGCCCCCGGTAGGGGGTGGGCGCCCGGACACGAAGTGCCGGGCAACCTGGGGGCGAGCAACAACTACGGGGCCGCGGGCAAAAGGCCTGCGATTCCGTACAGGGCGGCCAATTCGCGCAGGCGCGTCGGCAGGCCTTTCACCGCGAAGCCGCGGCCGAGTGCGCTCGACTCGCGCCGACACTCGAGCAGCACCGCGAGCGCCGAGGAATCGAAGTGGACCAGCGCACTGGCGTCGACCACCGTGGCCGTGTCCGTCTGCCCGGCCAGCCCCTGCTGGAGCATGTAGGCGCAGGCAGGCGCTTCGTCGTGCGTCAACTTGGGCGGCAGCACCAGCATGGCGGACTCAGCCCTTGCCGTTGCTCTTGTTGCGCGCCGCCAGGGCGGCGATCAGCCCGTCGATGCCCTTGCTGTTGATCTGCTGCGCAAACTGGGTGCGGTAGGTATCCACCAGCCACACGCCCAGCACGTTGATGTTGTAGATCTTCCAGCCGCCGGCTTCGCCCGGCGTCTTCTCGAGCCGGTAGTCGAGCTGCACCGGGTCGCCGCCACCGCCCTTGACTTCGGTGCGCACCAGCACCTCCTTGTCATCGGGCGAGCCGCGGAACGGACGCACGCTCACGGTCTGGTCGCTGACCTGGTCGAGGGCACCCGCGTAGGTGCGCACCAGGAGCGTCTTGAACTCCTCTTCGAGCCGCTTCTGCTGCTCCGGCGTGGCCTGGCGCCAGGCCGGACCGACGGCAGAAGACGTCATGCGCAGGAAGTTCACGTTCGGCATGATCTTGGTGTCGACCAGCACCATGATCTTGCCGATGTCGCCGGCCTTGATCGACTTGTCGGCCTTGATGGTGTCGAGCACATCCGAGGACAGACGCTTCACCAGCGCATCGGGTGCCTCGTCGGCAGCCTGGGCCGGCCGCACGAATCCGACGCCGGCCCCCACCAGCAGCAGGCCGGCCAGCGCAAGGCGTCCCAGGGTACGGCGTTGAAGAATCTGGTTCATCGAATCAATCCCTTGTCATCAAATATCGAGCAGACGCTCTGAGGGTTTGGAGCCCTGTCTGGCCGACAGGGTTCAACGGCGGGCGCCCGGCGCTGCAACTGAATGCAATCGGCGGCCGCCCGCGCGCTGGCCCTAGTTGCCGTCGTCGGGCAAGTTGCCGTCGTGGACTTCGTTGTGGCGGCGCTGCAGGAAGGCGTCACGCGTGAAGGTGTACTTGTCGAGCGCGGCATCGTCAAGCAACTGGCCCACCCGCAGCAGGCTGGCACGGATGTCGGTGTAGCGAAGAGCGTACAGTGAATTGCGCACCGGGATATCCGCCACGTGGTTCACCAGATCGCCCTGGATGTCCACCGGCAGCGCGACGGTGTCGCGCAGCGTCGAGGGCCCAAGCAGCGGCAGCACCAGGTACGGCCCCGCTGGTACTCCCCAGCGGCCCAGCGTCTGCCCGAAATCCTCGCTACGGCGATCGATCCCGAGTTCGGTGGCGACATCGAGAATCCCGCCCAGACCGAAGACGCTGTTGACGTTCACGCGCATGAAGGTCTGCGCACTGTCCTGGAGCTTGAGCTGCGCCACGCTGTTGGCGAAGCTCCAGACGTCCGAGAGATTGCCGAAGAAATTGCTGACGCCCGTGCGCACCGGCGACGGCAGGACCGCCTGATAGACCGTTGCGACCGGTTTCAGCACGGCATCGTCGACGGCGCTGTTGAAGCGGTGGACCTGCCGATTGAGCGGCTCCAAAGGGTCCGCCGGGTTGGCGCCGGGGCCCGTGGCGCAGCCGGTAGCGAGGACGAGGAAGCCGGCGGCCAATGCGCCGCGCGCACCGATGGCGAGCCGGCCGCGCACGGGCCGGCCGGCGGATGGAAATCGTGGTTTCATTTCTTGTTGGCGTTGCCGGGGGGCGTGCTCCCCTCCGCCGCTTTGCTGTACAGGAACTGGCTGATCAGGTTTTCAAGCACGACGGCGGATTGCGTGTCGGTCACGACGTCGCCAGCCTGCAGGTTCTTTTCGTCGGCGCCAGCTTCGATCCCGATGTACTGCTCGCCGAGCAGGCCGCTGGTCAGGATCTTGAACGAGCTGTCCTTGGGGAAACTGTAGCGATTTTGAAGCGCCAGCGTCACCGCGGCCTGGAAATTCTTGTCGTCAAACGTGATGGATTCGACACGCCCGACCACCACGCCGGCGCTCTTGACCGCCGTCTGGGGCTTGAGGCCGCCGATGTTGTCGAAGCGCGCGGTCACGGCGTAGGTCTTGTTGAAGTTCAGGCCCAGCAGATTGGCCGACTGAAGCGCCAGGAACAGCAGCGCCGCGCCGCCGATCAGCACGAACAGGCCGACCCAGATGTCATTGTTGGAACGTTGCATGTGTTGCACTCTCTCGAAACGATTGGCCTAAATGCTGAACATCATGGCTGTCAGCATGAAGTCGAGCCCGAGCACGCTGAGCGAGGCGACCACGACCGTCCGCGTGGTGGCGCGCGACACGCCCTCGGGCGTCGGCTGCGACTGGTAGCCCTGCAGCAGCGCGATGAAGGTCACGGCAAAACCGAAGACGATGCTCTTGACGACGCCGTTGCCGACATCGCGCCAGACATCGACACCGCCCTGCATCTGGCCCCAGAAGGCGCCCGGATCGACGCCCAGCATCAGCACGCCGACCACGTAGCCGCCGATCACGCCGACCGCGCTGAACACCGCCGCCAGCAGGGGCATGGTGATCACGCCGGCCCAGAAGCGCGGCGCCAGGATGCGCTGCACCGGGTCGACCGCCATCATCTCCATGGCGCTCAATTGCTCGCCGGCCTTCATGAGGCCGATCTCGGCCGTGAGCGAGGTGCCCGCGCGACCCGCAAACAGCAGCGCCGCGACCACCGGGCCGAGTTCGCGCACCAGGCCCAGCGCCACCAGCAGGCCCAATGCTTCGGACGAGCCGTAGCGCTGCAGCGTGTAGTAGCCCTGCAGCCCCAGCACGAAGCCCACGAACAGGCCCGAGACCGCAATGATCGCGAGCGAGTAATTGCCCAGGAAATGGATCTGGTCGCGCACCAGTCCGAAGCGCTGCAGGCTTCGAGCCCCCTGGAAGGCCAGCCGCACGAACAGGCGTGCGCCGAGCCCGAAGTCGGCCAGCTTGCTGCGCACGGCAAAGCCGACATCCGATGGCTTGTACCAGCTCATTCGCGCCCCCCCTGCGCATTGCCGAAGTCATCCTCGACGCCGACCGCGGGATAGTGGAAATGCACCGGCCCCTCGGGCAGCGCATTGACGAACTGATGGACCAGCGGGTCGGTGCTGACGCGCACCTCTTGCGGCGTGCCCTGGGCGGCGATGCCGCCGTTGGCCAGGATGATCACGTGGTCGGCGATGCGGAAGGTCTCTTCGAGGTCGTGCGACACGACCACGCTGGTCAGGCCCAGCGTGTCGTTCAACTGCCGGATCAGCCGCGCCGCGGTGCCGAGCGAGATCGGATCCAGGCCGGCGAAGGGTTCGTCGTACATCACGAGGTCGGGGTCGAGCGCGATCGCCCGCGCCAGCGCCACGCGCCGGGCCATGCCGCCGGAGACCTCGCTGGGCATCAGCTCGCGGGCGCCGCGCAGGCCGACCGCGTCGAGTTTCATGAGCACGATGTCGCGCACCAGCCCCTCGGGCAGCCGCGTGTGCTCGCGCAGCGGGAAAGCGACGTTGTCGAACACGCTCATGTCGGTGAACAGCGCGCCGAACTGGAACAGCATGCCCATGCGGCGCCGGGCCGCATAGAGCGCAGCGGAACCCATCTTGCCGACATCGTCGCCATTGACCCGCACTTCGCCACGGCGCGCCCGCACCTGCCCGCCGATCAGGCGCAGCACGGTGGTCTTGCCGCCGCCCGAGGCACCCATCAGCGCCGTCACCTTGCCGCGCGGCACGGAGAACGAGACGCCGTCGAGGATCGTGCGATCGCCGTAGCCGAAGGCGACGTCGCGAAACTCAACGAGGGAAGTGGGAGGTGATGGGTCCATGGCAATGAAAAAGCCGGGGCGTCCATGAGGACATCCCGGCTCGCGGTAACAGCCAATGATAAGGGAAAGCACGGAGGCGGCCCGCAGCCCCTTCGGGGGCAGCAACCCCCACCAATGGGGAAGAGCGGGGGGCTCAGGCCGGCGCCGGGCCGCCAGCGCGGCGAAGTCCGCGCTTCGCGCAGACGGGCGGCCTGCGACTTCCCCCTCGGGGGGCAGCGACCCACACGAAGTGGGGGAGCGTGGGGGCTCAGGCCGGCGCCGGGCCGCCCCAAGGCGGCCTGCGGCCCCCTCGGGGGGCAGCGACCCACACGAAGTGGGGGAGCGTGGGGGCCACTTCAGCGCGGCAGGTCGCTGAAACCCATCAGGAATTCGTCGACCGAGCGTGCCGCCTGGCGCCCTTCGCGGATGGCCCAGACCACCAGCGACTGGCCGCGGCGGATGTCGCCGGCGGCGAACACCTTCGGCACATTGGTCGCGTAGCCGCCGATGAAGTCGATGCTGGCCTTGGCATTGCCGCGGGCGTCCATCTCGACGCCGAAGGCATCCAGCACGTTGGCCACCGGGCTCACGAAGCCCATCGCCAGCAGCACCAGGTCGGCCTTGAGCACCTGCTCGCTGCCGGGCACTTCGACCATCTTGCCGTCCTTCCATTCGACGCGCACGGTCTTGAGTCCCGTGACCTTGCCCTTCTCGCCGATGAATTCCTTGGTGGAGATGGCGAACTCGCGCTCGCAGCCCTCCTCGTGGCTGGAGCTGGTGCGCAGCTTGTACGGCCAGTAGGGCCAGGTCATCGGCCGGTTCTCTTCCTCCGGCGGCTGCGGCATCAGTTCGAACTGGGTCACGCTGGCGGCGCCATGGCGATTGCTGGTGCCGACGCAGTCGGAGCCGGTGTCTCCGCCGCCGATCACGATCACGTGCTTGCCGTCGGCCCGCAGCTGGCCCTTGACCTTGTCGCCGGCGTTGATCTTGTTCTGCTGCGGCAGGAATTCCATCGCGAAGTGGATGCCGTCGAGATCGCGGCCGGGCACCGGCAGGTCGCGCGACTGCTCGGCGCCGCCGGTCAGCAGCACCGCATCGAACTCGCGGTCGAGCTGTTCGGGCGTGACGGTTTCCTTGGCCCAGTTGGTGACCTTGGAGCCCTTGCCCAGCGGATCCTTGGCGGCGCCGACCATCACGCCGGTGCGGAAGCTCACGCCTTCGGCCTTCATCTGCTCGACGCGGCGGTCGATGTGCACCTTCTCCATCTTGAAGTCGGGGATGCCGTAGCGCAGCAGGCCGCCGATGCGGTCGTTCTTCTCGAACAGCGTGACGTCGTGGCCGACGCGCGCGAGTTGCTGCGCCGCCGCCATGCCGGCCGGGCCGGAGCCGACCACCGCGACCTTCTTGCCGGTCTTGTGCTTGGCCGGCCGGGCCGCGACCCAGCCTTCGTCCCAGGCGCGGTCGATGATCGCGTGCTCGATCGACTTGATGCCTACGGGATCGTCGTTGACGTTGAGCACGCAGGCGGCCTCGCAGGGCGCCGGACAGATGCGGCCGGTGAACTCCGGGAAGTTGTTGGTCGAGTCGAGCACCACGAAGGCGCTCTGCCAGTCGCTGCGATAGACGAGGTCGTTGAAGTCCGGAATGATGTTGTTGACCGGGCAGCCGCTGTTGCAGAACGGCGTGCCGCAGTCCATGCAGCGCGCGCCCTGCACCTTGGCTTGCGCCTCGTCGAGTCCGACGACGAATTCCTTGTGATGCTTGACCCGTTCCTGGACGGGCTTGTAGCCCTCCTCGATACGCTCATGCTCCATGAAGCCGGTGATTTTTCCCATCGTGCTTTCCTCTTTGTTCGTTATCGCTCGTCAGACCGCCGCCACCGACTTCGCGGCCGCGTGCGGTTCCATGCCCGCATGCGCGTTGTTGCCGCTGCTGGTGAGCTCGACCTCGCGGTCGTGGATCTCGGCCAGCGCACGCTTGTATTCGTTCGGGAAGACCTTGACGAACTTGGTCCGCGAGACCGCCCAGCTGTCGAGCAGCTCGCGCGCGCGCTTGCTGCCGGTCCAGCGGTGATGGTCCTCGAGCAGCTTGCGCAATTGCGCCTCGTCGGTCTCGCCGTCGTGCCAGACCTTGCGGTGCACGCTGGCGGTCTGCTCAGCCGAGGTCAGCACCTTCTCGAGCGAGACCATCGTGAGGTTGCAGCGCGAGGCGAACTGGCCGTCCTCGTCATAGACGAAGGCCACGCCGCCGCTCATGCCGGCGGCGAAGTTGCGCCCGGTCTTGCCGAGCACCGCGACCGTGCCGCCGGTCATGTATTCGCAGCCATGGTCGCCGGTGCCTTCGACCACCGCGGTGGCGCCCGACAGCCGCACCGCGAAGCGCTCGCCGGCCACGCCGCAGAGGTAGGCCTCGCCGGTGGTCGCGCCATACAGCGCGGTGTTGCCGACGATGGTGTTGCGCACCGCCTCGCCGCGGAAGTCGAGGCTGGGACGCACCACCACGCGGCCGCCCGACAGGCCCTTGCCGGTGTAGTCGTTGGCATCGCCGATCAGGTAGAGCGTGATGCCGCGCGCCAGGAAGGCGCCGAAGGACTGGCCGCCCGTGCCTTCGAGCTGGATGCGGATCGAGTCGTCGGGCAGGCCCTGCGGGTGCACCTTGGTCAGTGCGCCCGACAGCATGGCGCCGACCGAGCGATTGACGTTGCGCGCGATCTCGATGAACTGCACCTTTTCGCCCTTCTCGATCGCCGGGCGCGACTTCTCGATCAGCTTCACGTCCAGGCTCTTCTCGAGCCCGTGGTCCTGGCTGTCGACATGGAAGCGCGGCACGTCGGCCGGCACGTTCGGCTGCGCGAACAGGCGGCCGAAGTCGAGCCCGCGGGCCTTCCAATGCTCGATGCCCTGCTTGGTGTCGAGCAGGTCGGCACGGCCGATCAGGTCGTCGAACTTGCGCACGCCGAGCTGGGCCATGATCTGGCGCACTTCCTCGGCGACGAAGAAGAAGTAGTTGACCACGTGCTCGGGCTTGCCCGAGAACTTGCGGCGCAGCACCGGGTCCTGCGTGGCCACGCCCACCGGGCAGGTGTTCAGGTGGCACTTGCGCATCATGATGCAGCCTTCGACCACCAGCGGCGCGGTCGCGAAACCGAATTCGTCGGCACCCAGCAAGGCGCCGATGGCGACGTCGCGACCGGTCTTCATCTGACCGTCGGCCTGCACGCGGATGCGCCCGCGCAGGCGGTTCAGCACCAGGGTCTGCTGGGTCTCGGCCAGGCCGATCTCCCACGGGCTGCCGGCGTGCTTGATCGACGACCAGGGCGAAGCGCCGGTGCCGCCGTCATGGCCCGCGATCACCACGTGGTCGCTCTTGCACTTGGCGACGCCGGCGGCGATGGTGCCGACACCGACTTCGCTCACGAGCTTGACGCTGACGCTGGCGTGCGGCGCGACGTTCTTCAGGTCGTGGATCAGCTGCGCCAGGTCCTCGATCGAATAGATGTCGTGGTGCGGCGGCGGCGAGATCAGGCCCACGCCCGGCACCGAGTAGCGCATCTGGCCGATGTACTTCGTGACCTTGCCGCCGGGCAGCTGGCCGCCCTCGCCGGGCTTGGCGCCCTGCGCCATCTTGATCTGCACCTGGTCGGCCGAGGACAGGTACTCGGCCGTGACGCCGAAGCGGCCCGATGCCACCTGCTTGATCTTCGAACGCAGCGAGTCGCCGGCCTCGAGCGCCAGGTCGACCTCGACATTGGCCTCGCCGATCACGCTCTTGAGCGTGTCGCCCATCTTGATCGGGATCCCCTTGAGCTCGTTGCGGTAGCGCGCCGGGTCTTCCCCGCCCTCGCCGGTGTTGCTCTTGCCGCCGATGCGGTTCATCGCCACGGCCAGGGTCGCGTGTGCCTCGGTGCTGATCGAGCCGAGCGACATCGCACCGGTGGCGAAGCGCTTGACGATCTCGGTCGCGGGCTCGACCTCGTCGACCGAAATGGCCTTTGCCGGATCGATCCTGAACTCGAACAGGCCGCGCAGCGTGAGATGGCGGCGGTTCTGGTCGTTGACGATCTGCGCGTATTCCTTGTAGGTGTTGAAGTTGTTGGCGCGCGTCGCGTGCTGCAGCTTGGCGATCGCGTCGGGCGTCCACATGTGCTCTTCGCCGCGGGTGCGCCAGGCGTACTCGCCGCCGGCGTCGAGCATGTGGGCGAGCACCGGGTCGTCGCTGAAGGCGGCCTTGTGCATGCGGATCGCTTCCTGCGCGATCTCGAACACGCCGATGCCCTCGACCCGGCTGGCGGTGCCGGTGAAGTACTTGCCGATCGTCTCGCTGTTGAGACCGATGGCCTCGAACAGCTGGGCGCCGCAATAGCTCATGTAGGTGCTGACACCCATCTTCGACATGATCTTCGACAGCCCCTTGCCGACTGCCTTGACGTAGTTGTAGATCGCCTTGTCGGCGCTCAGGTCGCCGGACAGGTCTTCGTGCATCGCGGCCAGCGTTTCCATCGCCAGGTAGGGATGCACGGCTTCGGCGCCGTAGCCCGCGAGCACGCCGAAGTGATGCACTTCGCGCGCCGAGCCGGTCTCGACCACCAGGCCGGCCGTGGTGCGCAGGCCTTCCCGCACCAGGTACTGGTGGATCGCCGACAGCGCCAGCAGGGCGGGGATCGCGACTTGCGTCGGGCCGACGTTGCGGTCGCTCACGATCAGGATGTTGTGGCCGCCCTTGATCGCGTCCACGGCTTCGGCGCACAGCGAGGCCAGCTTGGCCTCGACGCCCTCGTCGCCCCAGCCCAGCGGGTAGGTGATGTCGAGCGTGTAGCTCTTGAACTTGCCCTGCGTGTAGGTGCCGATGTCGCGCAGCTTCGCCATGTCGGCGAAGTCGAGAATCGGCTGGCTCACCTCGAGCCGCATCGGCGGGTTGACCTGGTTGATGTCCAGCAGGTTCGGCTTCGGGCCGATGAAGGACACCAGCGACATCACGATCGCCTCGCGGATCGGGTCGATCGGCGGGTTCGTCACTTGCGCGAACAGCTGCTTGAAGTAGTTGTAGAGCGGCTTGTTCTTGTTCGAGAGCACGGCCAGCGGGCTGTCGTTGCCCATCGAGCCGATGCCTTCCTCGCCGGCGGCCGCCATCGGGCTCATCAGGAACTTGATGTCTTCCTGGGTGTAGCCGAAAGCCTGCTGACGATCGAGCAGGCTGACCGGGCTGACCGGTGCCTGCACCGTCTCGGCCTCGACGCTGTCGAGCTTGATGCGCAGGTTCTCGATCCACTGCTTGTAGGGCTTGCTGTTGGCCAGCGTCGACTTGACTTCCTCGTCGTCGATCATGCGGCCCTGCTCGAGGTCGATCAGGAACATCTTGCCGGGCTGCAGGCGCCACTTGCGCACGATCTTCTGCTCGGGCACCGGCAGCACGCCGGACTCCGAACCCATGATCACCAGGTCGTCGTCGGTGACGCAGTAGCGCGACGGACGCAGGCCGTTGCGGTCGAGCGTGGCGCCGATCTGGCGGCCGTCGGTGAAGACGATCGAGGCCGGGCCGTCCCAGGGCTCGAGCATCGCGGCGTGGTATTCATAGAACGCGCGGCGGCGCGGATCCATCGTGGCGTGCTGCTCCCAGGGCTCGGGAATCATCATCATCACGGCCTGGCTGATCGGGTAGCCGGCCATCGTCAGCAGCTCGAGGCAGTTGTCGAAGGTGGCGGTGTCGGACTGGCCGGCGAAGCTGATCGGATACAGCTTCTGCAGGTCGGCGCCCAGCACCGGCGAGGACATCACGCCCTCGCGTGCCTTCATCCAGTTGTAGTTGCCCTTGACCGTGTTGATCTCGCCGTTGTGGGCGACATAGCGGTACGGGTGGGCCAGCGGCCACTCGGGGAAGGTGTTGGTCGAGAACCGCTGGTGCACCAGGCCCAGGGCCGAGATACAGCGCTTGTCCTGCAAGTCGAGGTAGTAGGTGCCAACCTGGTCGGCCAGCAGCAGGCCCTTGTAGACCACCGTGCGGCTCGACATGCTCGGCACGTAGTATTCCTTGCTGTGCTTGAGCTTCAGGCGCTGGATGTTGGCGCTGGCGGTCTTGCGGATCACGTAGAGCTTGCGCTCCAGCGCATCCTGGACGATGACGTCGTTGCCGCGGCCGATGAACACCTGGCGCAGCAGCGGCTCCTTGGCGCGCACGTTGGGCGACATCGGCATCTCGCGGTTGACCGGGACGTCGCGCCAGCCCAGCAGCACCTGGCCTTCGACCTTGATCGCGCGCTCCATCTCCTGCTCGCAGGCTTCGCGGGAGGCATGCTCCTTCGGCAGGAAGATCATGCCGACGCCGTATTCGCCGGGTGGCGGCAGGGTCACGCCTTGGCTTGCCATCTCCTCGCGGTACAGCAGGTCGGGCAGCTGGATCAGGATGCCGGCGCCGTCGCCCATCAACTTGTCGGCGCCCACGGCGCCGCGGTGGTCCAGATTCTCGAGAATCTTCAAGCCCTGCAGCACGATGGCGTGGCTTTTCTCGCCCTTGATGTGGGCCACGAAGCCGACGCCGCAGGCGTCATGCTCGTCAGCGGCGGAATAAAGACCGTGTTCTTGGAGATGCTGGATCTCGGCAGCCGTCGTCATGGGCGTGCTCCTTCAGTTTTCGCAGGGAAGAGGAGCATATTGCGTTGCACAAATAATGCCAAATCATTTAATTGGGGTCAGATTCCAATTAAATCCCGACGAAATCCATTGGTTAACAATTAGGGACACATCAAAAACCATAGCGCATTCGCAAGACTCTGCGGGCGACTTCTCGGCGTCGACTAACGCGGATGAGGCAGCGGCGGCCGCCCGGCGCGGGCTTTCAGCGTACGGCGCCCTGTGGTTTTTTGTAACGAATCGACAAAGTCG
Organism: Variovorax sp. P2_H12; assembly: GCF_056403395.1. Classification (NCBI taxonomy): domain Bacteria; kingdom Pseudomonadati; phylum Pseudomonadota; class Betaproteobacteria; order Burkholderiales; family Comamonadaceae; genus Variovorax; species Variovorax sp. P2_H12. The sequence continues at coordinate 78,350 of NZ_JBFUFO010000002.1, forward strand.
CGATCGCCGACCGCCCAGCCGTGCAGGGTGGCCTCGGTCAGCAGCGCCTGGGCGGCGGCCGGAATGCCCGCACGCACCATTTCGGCATAGGCGGCCTCGCGCGCGAATGGGGTGTTGCCGAGCGCCCAGTAGAGCGCGTGCGGCGTGAGCAGCTTGTCGTGCACGAGTCCCGCGTAGTGCGCGTGGCTCGACCACGGGTAGTCGCGCGCCTCGGCCGCGAGGCCGGCGCGCACCGGGTTCAGGTCGATGTAGGCCATGCAGGCCAGCAAATAGCGGTCGGTCTGGATCAGCGTCGACTTGTAGCGCCCTTCCCACAAGGTGCCGCTGCGGCCGTGCCGGTCATTGAAGTAGCGAACATAGCGCCGACCCACCGCCTGCATCCACTGCGGCAAGCCGTCGGCGGTCGAGGGCGTGGCCAGCAGATGGAAGTGGTTGTCCATCAGCACGTAGGCGTGAAGCGCAATGCCGAAGCGAGCCGCGTTTTCGCCCAGGAGCCCCAGGAACATCTCGCGGTCGGCGCGGTCGAGGAACACGGCCTGGCGGTTGTTTCCTCGCTGGATCACGTGGTGCGGCTGGCCGGCCAGCGTGAGACGGGGCAATCGAGCCATGGCGAAGGTGGCGCAGGGGTGCGCGGCTCAGGAGAGCCGGAAGCGGGTCTCCAGCAGCGTCGCGAGCCCGAACTGGTCGAGCAGTTCGCGCAGCCGCTCGGCCGCGCTGGCTTTGCGCTGGCCGGTGTGGCGCGCGATGATCAGCTCGTTCTTCATGCTGTGCTCCCAGCCCACGAGTTCCGTCACCGTGACCTGGTAGCCGTTCGCTTCCAGATACAGGCAGCGCAGCACATTGGTGAGCTGGCTGCCGATCTCGCGCGTGTGCAACGGGTGGCGCCACAGCTCCGCCAGCGGCGTGCGCGAGAGCGCCAGCGCCTTGGTCTGGCGCAGGCAGGCGGCGATCTCGGCCTGGCAGCAAGGCACCAGCACCATGAAGCGCGCCTGCTTCGCCAGCCCGAAAGCAATGGCGTCGTCGGTGGCGGTGTCGCAGGCATGGAGCGCGGTCACGACGTCGATCCGCGGCGGCAGCTCGGCCGCGCTGGCGGATTCGGCCACCGTGAGATTGAGGAAGGCCATGCGATCGAAGCCCAGCCGCTGGGCCAGCGTGCGCGACTTCTCGACCAGCTCGGCCCGGGTCTCGATGCCGTAGACATGGCCCGCGCCGCGCTGCTTGAAGAACAGGTCGTAGATGATGAAGCCCAGGTACGACTTGCCGGCGCCGTGGTCGGCCAGCGAGGCCTGGGCGCCGTCGTCCGGCAGCTCGCGCAACAGCTTCTCGATGAACTGGAACAGGTGGTAGACCTGCTTGAGCTTGCGGCGCGAATCCTGGTTGAGCCGGCCTTCGCGCGTGAGGATATGGAGTTCCTTGAGTAGCTCGACCGACTGGCCCGGCCGCAGTTCGCCGAGGACCTCCGCTTCGGCTTTCGAAGCCTTCGCAGCCTTGCTCATCGGGCAACCTCCGTGCTGCGCACTGCGGTGCGAGCTTGCTTGGAGCGGTCCGGCGCGGCGCTCATCGCGCGCTCCCCGGCCCGACGTCCAGCGCCGCCCATCCGGCCGCACCCAGCGCTTCGAGCGTCTCGATGTTGCGCCCGAAGATCGCCTCGGCGTCCGGAAAGGCGTCGACCGCCCGGCTGACACTGTCCTCGCGCAGCAGGTGCAGCATGGGATAGGGGGCCCGGTTGGTGGCGTTCGTGATGTCGTCGACCTCGGTGCCGCCGAACTGGAAGCGCGGGTGGAAGCTGGCCAGTTGCAGAAGCCCGTCGAAGCCCGCGCGCCCCAGGCGGCGCTCGGCACGCGCCGTGAAATCGTTGAAGTCCAGGAAGTCGGCCAAGGTGTTCGGTGCCATCAGAAGTGTGGTGTCGCGCTCGGAGGGCGCCAAGGCCGCAAGCGCTTCGGCCTCGCGGATCATTGCCTCGATCAGGCCGGACTCATCATCCTGCAAAAAGGCCGCGTAGTGGACCTGGCCGCGCGTGTGCACGGCTTTGGCGAAGGGACAAAGATTGAGTCCGATCACCGCGCGTTCGAGCCAGCGCCGGGTGTCGGCCTCGGCCTGCGCGGCGGAAACCGTTGCAGGGTCCGTCATGCGGCGCCCCTCTTGGGTACGGACGGCGAAAGCCGGGCCGCGAGGACCATGCCCGCGAGCGAACACGCCAGGGTCACGGTCCAGGTCCATTGCCAGCCGCCCACGCGGTGCGCGAGCCAGGCCACCACCGGCGGCGCCACGAACTGGCCGAACGAGGAGGCCTGCTGCATCAGGCCGACGGTGGTCGACACCGTGGAAGCGCCGGGCGCGCACCGCACGCTGAGCATGAACAGGGTCGCCGGCACGACGCCGCCGCCGAGGGAGAACATGCAGATCGCCAGATAGCGCAGTGCCGGCGGCAGGCTCCAGGCCGTCTCCGGAGCGCCGATCCCGGCGAAGGCCGCGACGCTGCCGAGCCCCATCACGAGAAATCCCCAGCGCAACAGCCGGACCGGCACCATGCCGCGCTGCAGCAGCTGGCCGCCCGCCACGTTGCCGACGATGTTCGCGCCTGCGGCGAGCGCCGTGAGCGCCGCATTCCAGCCAGCCGGCACCCCTGCACTGGCATAGATGGCAGGCAGGAAACCGATCACGGCCATCCATTGCGAGGAATAGACCGCGAATGCCAGCGCGAGCGTCCAGGGCCCGCTCGCGCCCAGGGTGTCGCGCAGTCGCACCGACCACCCCTCGGCCGAACCGCCCAACGCGCCCCGGCGGGTGCGGTCCGGCGGCACCGCCAGCGCCACCCCCACCGCCGCGGCGGCGGAGATCGCCGCCAATGCCCACCACCAGCCCGGCCAGCCGGCACCGGCGATCGACGCCGGGCCCAGCAGCAAGGCCAGGGCGACGCCGAACGGCATGTAGGCGCCCCACAGGCCGATCGCGCTCTTGTCCGCGCCGGCAGGGGCCACCGCGCGGATCAGCCCGGGTCCCGGCATCACGGCCAGCAGGAAGCCGACGCCCTCGAGCGCGCGCAGGGCGAGCAGCCAGCCGACCGCAAGGACCGGGTCATCGATCCAGACCCCTACCCCGCCTCCCAGCGCACTCGTGAGGCTGACCAGCATCAGTCCGGCCAGCATGCTGCGCCGCAGGCCGATGGTGTCGGCTGCCAGCCCGACCAGCAGGCCGAGCGTCATGCCCGCCAGTTGCACCAGCGACAGCAGGAACCCCGCCTGCACCAGGCCGATGCCCAGCGTGGCTTGAAGGGCCGGCACCGCCGGCGGCAGCTTGCCGATGTGCAGCGCGGCGGCGACGCCGCCCGCGACGACCGCGAGCGCCGCGGCGGGGATCCGGGGCCGATGCATCGACAGTCCGCTCATTCGACCCACCGCCGCCCCGTGAGGCGCTCGTATTCCCGGATCGCGAACCGGTCGGTCATGCCGGCGATGTAGTCCGCGACGCCTCGCTGGCGGTCGGCACGCTGGGCGAAGGCCTCGGGCATTTGGGCGGCGTCGTCGAGGTAGGCGTCGAACAGCGCACGCACGACGGCCTGGGCCTGGTCCGCTGTCTGCATCACTCGGGGGTGGCGATAAAGATTGCGAAACAGGAAGCGCTTGAGATCCGAGGACTCCACGCGCATGCGGGCGCTGAAAAGCACCAGCGGCGCGCTTCGGCGCACCGCGTCCGCATCCGCCGGCGCGGTCGATTCGAGCGCACTGCGGGTGGCGTCGATGACGTCGTAGACCTGCGCGCTGAGCATCCGGCGAATGGTCTCGTACAGCACCCGTCGCCCCTGCAGGCCGGGATGCTCGGCCAAGGCCTCGCGCCGATGACGATCGAACAGGTCGACCTCGCCGAGATGATCGATACCGATCAGCCCCGACCGGACGCCGTCGTCGATGTCGTGTGCGTTGTAGGCGATCTCGTCCGCCAGGTTGCACAGCTGCGCCTCGAGCCCGGGCTGGGTGCGGTCGCAAAAGCGCCGCCCCACCCCGCCCGGCTCCTCGGCCTCGATGCGCTCGGCGTTGGCGCGCGAGCAGTGCTTGAGAATGCCTTCGCGGGTTTCGAAACTCAGGTTGAGGCCGTCGTACTGCGGGTAGCGATGCTCGAGTTCGTCGACCACGCGCAGGCTCTGCAGGTTGTGCTCGAAGCCGCCGTGGCCCTGCATGCAGGCATCGAGCGCGTCCTGGCCCGCATGGCCGAAAGGGGTGTGGCCCAGGTCGTGGGCCAGCGCGATCGCCTCGACCAGGTCCTCGTTGAGCCGGAGCGCCCGCGCGATCGAACGGCCCAGTTGTGCGACCTCGAGCGAATGCGTGAGCCGGGTCCGAAACAGGTCGCCTTCGTGGTTCAGGAAGACCTGGGTCTTGTAGACCAGGCGCCGGAAGGCGGTCGAATGAACGATCCGGTCGCGGTCGCGCTGGAAGGCGTCGCGCGTCGGCGCCGGCACCTCGGGATGGCGCCGGCCGCGCGAGCGCGCGGGGTCGCAGGCATAGGGCGCGAGGCTCATGTCAGGCCACGCAACAATGCGCCAGCACCTCGCGCACCATCGCATCGGGCGCGCTGCGCACCACCGCCGAGCCCGGTTTGTCGATGACCACGAAACGGATCTCGCCGGCTTCCGATTTCTTGTCGACGCGCATCAGCTCAAGGTAGCGCTCGGCCCCGAGCGCCGGCGCGGTGACCGGAAGGCCAGCGCGACGAACCAATGCCGTCAGCCGCGCGACGAAGGCGGCGTCGATGCCGCCGAGCCGCTGCGACAGATGCGCCGCCATGACCATGCCGCAGCCGACCGCCTCGCCGTGCAGCCACTCGCCGTAGCCGAGCCCCGACTCGATCGCGTGGCCGAAGGTGTGGCCGAAATTGAGGATCGCGCGCAGGCCGGCTTCACGCTCGTCCTGGCCCACGACCTCGGCCTTGATCTCGCAGCTGCGCTTGACCGCGTGCGCCAGCGCGGTGGGCTCGCGGGCGATCAGTGCATCGATGTGGTCCTCGATCCAGGCCAGGAAGTCCATGTCGTAGATCGGGCCGTACTTGATGACCTCGGCCAGCCCGGCACTGAGTTCGCGCGGCGGCAGCGTGGCCAGCGTCGCCAGGTCGCACAGCACCAGTTGCGGCTGGTAGAAGGCGCCGATCATGTTCTTGCCCAGGGGGTGATTGATCGCGGTCTTGCCGCCAACCGACGAATCGACCTGCGCCAGCAGCGTCGTCGGCACCTGCACGAAAGGCACGCCACGCATGTAGCTGGCGGCGGCGAATCCGGTCATGTCGCCCACCACGCCACCCCCGAGCGCGAACAGCACCGTCTTGCGGTCGCTGCCTCGGGCCAGCAGCGTATCGAAGATCAGGTTCAGGGTCTGCCAGTCCTTGTGGGCCTCGCCGTCGGGCAGTTCGAGCACGTGCACTTCGCGGTAGCGGCCGGCCAGCGCCTTTTGCAGGGCCGCCGCATAGAGTGGCGCCACGGTGGTGTTGGTGACGATCAGGGCGCTGGCAGCCGCCGGCACGGTCGCGAAACTGCGTGCATCGCCGAGCAGCTCGCTGCCGATCAGGATCTGGTAGCTGCGCTCGCCGAGATGGATCTCGACATGTTGAGGGGGGACGGGCAGAACGGACAATGGCATGCCCCCGAGTTTAGGTGCACGCCGACTGGCCCCGGGTCAGTCGACCGGATGTCCCTTGGCGTCGGGCACCACGACCCCGGCGAGCTCGAGCTGCATCACGATGATGTTGACCAGCATCGCGATCGACGGCCGGCCGGTCTCGACGATCTCGTGGGCCGTCTCACGGTAGAGCGGATCGCGCGCCTCATGGAGCTCGCGCAAGCGGCCCAGCGGGTCGGCCACCTGCAGCAGCGGCCGCTTGACGTCGTGGCGCAGCCGCCGGAACACATCCTCGGGCGTCGAACGCAGGTAGAGCACATGGAAGTTGGCGCGCAGGGTTTGCCGATTGGCCTCCCGCAACACGCAGCCGCCGCCGGTGGCCACCACGCCGTGGGGCGCCGCCGCCAGTTCGGCGATGACCGACTGCTCGAGATCCCGGAAACTGGCCTCCCCCTCGCGTTCGAAGTAGTCGCGGATCGAACAGCCGAGCCGATCCTCGATCACATGATCGCTGTCAATGAAGGGAAGCTGCAGGCGCTGCGCCAGACGCCGGCCAATCGCGGATTTTCCGGCGCCGGGCAAGCCGACGAGTGCGACCGCCATGCGAAGCTACGAACGCTGCGCGTTCAACGCGCAGCGTTGCGGTCGGTGATCATTTTCGGGGTGATGAAGACGAGCATTTCAGTTTTGTTGGCAGTGCGAGTGCGCGTCCGGAACAGTGCCCCGAGATAAGGCACTTCACCGAGCACCGGGATGCGCGACTCGTCATTGGATTCAGTGAGTTCGAAGATACCACCAATGACGACCGTCCCACCGTTCTCGACCAGCACCTCGGTCTGCACGTGCTTGGTGTCGATCGCGAAGCCGGCCGTGGTCGGCCGTCCCACCGTGTCCTTGTTGACGTCGAGCGTCAGGATGATGTTGCCCTCGGGCGTGATCTGCGGGGTCACCTCGAGCTTCAGGTTGGCCTTGCGGAACGCGATCGAGGTGGCGCCGCTGGAGGTCGCGACCTGGTAGGGCAATTCCGTGCCCTGCTCGATCAAGGCCTTGGTCTGGTCGGCCGTCACGACGCGCGGGCTCGACACCACCTTGCCCTTGCCGTCGGCTTCCAGGGCGGAGATCTCGAGGTTCAGGATGCGCGACAAGCTGGAATTGAACAGCGAAATCGCGAAAGTGCCCGGCGCGCTGCCGTTGCCCGTGACACCGGTCGATGGCAGATTGACGAAGTTGCTGCCCGTCGGGGTCGAGATGATGTTCGCCGCCGTGTTCGCAGTTCCGGGAACGAAGACCGTCGGCCCGATCGCATTGTTGTTGTTCAACACGCCGCCGCCCAGCCTCACGCCCAGCGACTTGCCGAAAGTATCTGCCGCTTCGACGATGCGGGCCTCGATCAGGACCTGGCGCACCGGGATGTCCAGCTTCTGGATCAGCTCGGCCACCTGCACCAGGCGAGACGGGATGTCCGACACGAACAACTGGTTGGTACGCGCTTCCGCGATCACGCTGCCGCGCGGGCTCAGGATCCGGGTCGCCGTGCCGGCGCCGCCGCCACTGGAGGCGCCGGTGCCGGTCAGGCCGGCGGCGATCTGCAGCGCCTTCGTGTAGTTGAGCTGGAAGGACTGGGTACGCAGCGGCTCCAGGTTCTGGATCGCGGCCTGGGCCTCGAACTCCATCTTTTCCTTGGCGTTGATCTCGTCCTTGGGCGCGATCCACAGCACGCTGCCGTTCTTGCGCATGCCGAGGTTCTTGGCCTGCAGGATGATGTCCAGCGCCTGGTCCCAGGGCACGTCCTTCAAGCGCAGCGTCAGCGAGCCGGTGACCGAGTCGGAAGTCACGATGTTGAAGTTCGTGAAGTCGGCGATCACCTGCAGCAGCGAGCGCACCTCGATGTTCTGGAAGTTCAGCGACAGCTTTTCGCCGTTGTAGCCCACGCCCTGCGTCAGCTTGGTCGGATCGATCTTGCGCGGCCGCACTTCGACCACGAACTGGTTCTCGCTCTGGTAGGCGCTGTGCTCCCACTCGCCGCGGGGCTCGATCACCATCCGCACGCGGTCACCGACCTGCTGGGTGGTCACGAGTTGCACGGGCGTGCCGAAGTCGGACACGTCGAGTCGGCGGCGCAGGCCTTCGGGCAAGGTCGACTTGGTGAATTCCACCACCAGGTTCTTGCCTTGCTGGCGGATGTCGACACCCACCTGGTTGTTGGCCAGGTCGACGATCACGCGGCCGGTGTTGTCGCTGCCGAGGCGGAAATCGACATCGCGCAGCGGCAGCATGTCGCGGTTGCGGTTCTCGGCGAAGGCCGATTGGGCCGAGGCCACCAGCGCCGCGCCGGCCACCGGCTCCAGCGAGACCAGCAGCGACTTGCCCTGGATCTCGGTCTTGTAGGCAGTCGCCTGCTTGAGGTTCAACACCAGGCGGGTGCGTTCGCCGGCCTGGACCACGTTGACCGAGCGCAGGTTGCCCTGGTTGATCTCGATCGCGTTGCGTCCGATGGCGTTGGTGACACCCGGGAAGTCGAGTGCGACGCGGGCCGGCGACTGGATCGCGAAGCCGGTCGGCGCCACGGCGAGTGGCTGGGTGAAATCGACCCGGATCACCTCTGCGCCGGACTGCATCGAGCTCGTGACGGATTCGATCGCATTCTGGGCATGCACGACGGCCGCCGCGCCGAACGCCACCAGCGCCGCGCCGGCGACGCGCAGCCACTGCGCCAGCATTGATTTTTGTGTCTTCATTTTTTCGACCTCTCTTGCAACTGCAGCGTCGCCACCCGTTCGATCCATTCACCGGCGGCGTCCTGCACGATTTCACGCAAGCCGAGTTCGGTTTCGCTGATACGGGTGATGAGCCCGTAGTTGAGTCCCAGATAGTTGCCGACCCGCACCTGGTAGAGCAGCTTGTCGACGCTGATGAGCGCCACGGGCTGGCCGTTGCGGCTCAGGCTTCCGACCATCGCCATCGAATCGAGCGGGAAGGCCTCGAGCGCTTCCTTGCGCCGCACCAGTTCGGGGGCAATCAGACCCGAACTGCTGGGCTGGGCCGAGTCGCGCCGCAGCGCCTGCGTCAGCTTCTGCATGTTGAAGGGGTCGAAGGCGGCGCTCTCGCTGTAGGCCTGCGGCGTGAACTTCTTCGGCTCCGTGATCGGAGGCACGCTGGGCTTCACCTGCGCGCGCTGTTCGGCCATCCAACGCTGGAGGTCTTCCTGTTCCGAACCGATGCAGCCGGTCAGGCCCACCGCAGCGGCCGCAAGCACCAGAAAGCTGAGCGCCCTCATTTCTTCTTCGCCCCCGCGGCCGCGGCGCGCTTCTGCATGTTCTGCTCTTCCTCGTCCAGATAGCGATAGGTCCGCGCCGTGGCATCCATGACCAGCACCCCGTCCTTCTGCGGCGCCACCGAGAGATTGTTCAAGGTCACGATCCGCGACAGATTCGCGATGTCGGCGGCGAAGGCGCCCATGTCGTGGTAGCGGCCGGTCACGCGCACCGCGATCGGAAGCTCCGCGTAGTAGTCCTTGACCACGACCTGACCCGGTCGGAACAGCTCGAACTGCAGGCTGCGGCCGAGCCCGGCCTGGTTGATGTCGGACAGCAGCGCATCCATTTCGGCCTTGCTCGGCAGCTGCTTCTCGAGCACCGTGACGAACTGCTGGACCTGTTCGCGCTGCTTCTTCAGCAGATCGAGATTGGCGGCCTGCGCCACCTTCTTCTGGTAGTCTGCCCTGAGCGTGACTTCCTTGGCGCGCTCGGCATCGAGTTCGTCGTTCGAATTGGTGAGCCAGACGAACCACAGCGCAACAAGAACCGCGGCGGCGACCGCAACGCACAAGGCGTAGCGTGGCACCGGCGGCCAGACCGAAGGGTCGTTGGGGTTCAGTCCCTGGAACTGCTGGCCGAAGCGCCGCAGGCTCAGCGCCAGGTCGAAGGAGGGGCGTTTCTTTGGCATGAGCGCTTACCCCTTCGCCTTGACTTGCGCCGGCACGGCGCCGGGTTTCTGGGCGTCGGTCGGCCGCTTGAGACCGATGCGCATCTTGAAGTTGGCGACCCGCCGCTGGTCGCGTGGCGTCAGGTTCACGGTCGCCGAGGTGATCTCGATCAGCTCCGGCTTGACCAGCCAGGGACTGCTGTTGCCCAGGTTGCGCAGCAGCTCGGAGACTCGCTCGTTCGACTGCGCCATGCCTTGCAGCGTGACCGTCTGGTTCTCCTGCTTCATGCTCGTGATGTAGACGCCGTCAGGCAACTGCCGCACCAGTTCGTTGAGCAGGTGCACCGGCAGGTTGCGATCGCCTTGCAGATCCTCGACCGCCTGCTGGCGCGCACGCAGGGCCGCGATTTCAGCCTGCAGGGTGGAGATCTCCTTGATCTCGATCTCGAGCTTGGCGATCTCGGTCTTGAGCATCGTGTTCTTCGCCTGCTGACCCGAAATCTGGGCCTCGAACCACAGAAACGCGGCGCCGGCGATGACGCAACCCAGCACCGCGGAAAGGCCCAGCGTGACGTAGAAGGTCTCACGCCGACGCTTGCGGGCCGCTTCCCGGTGCGGGAGCAGATTGATCAGGATCACTGCAGGAACCTCCGCATGGCCAGTCCGCAAGAGGTGAGGTAGGACGGCGCTTCGCGCCGCACCTTCTTCTCCCGGATGCCGCTGCCGATCTCCATGCCATCGAACGGGTTCACCAGTGAACAGGCGAACGAAGTCTGGCGCGTCACGGCGCTGGTGAGGCCGGGAAGCGCCGCCGAGCCACCCGCCAGCAGCACGTAGTCGACACGGTTGTGCGGCGTGCTGGTGAAGAAGAACTGCAGCGCCCGGGCGATTTCCTGCGCGATGCTGGCGACAAAGGGCTTGAGCACGCCCGCGCCGTAATCGTCGGGGAGTTCCCCGCTGCGCTTCTTGACCTCGGCCTCTTCGACCGAAAAGCCATACTGCCGAACGATCAGCTGGGTCAGCTGCGCCCCGCCGAAGGCCTGGTCGCGGTCGTAGAGCACTTCCTGGTTGCGCAGCACCTGCATGCTGGTAGTGAACGCACCGACCTCGAACAGGGCGACGACCGCATCCTGGCCCTGGCCGGGAAGCAGCTCGATCAGGCGCGAAGTGGCGAGCCGCGAGGCATAGGACTCGACGTCCAGGATCACGGCCTTGAGGCCCGAAGCTTCGGCCAGGCCCTGGCGGTCCTGCACCTTCTCCTTGCGTGAGGCAGCGATCAGCACCTCGACGTCGCCGGCCGAGCTGGCGCTCTGTCCGATGACGCAAAAGTCGAGACTGACTTCGTCCAGCGAGAACGGAATGTACTGATTGGCTTCGGACTCGACCTGGATCTCGAGTTCCTGCTCGCTCATGCCGCCGGGCAGCACGATCTTCTTGGTGATCACGGCCGACGGCGGCAGGGCCAGCGCGACGTTCTTGGTGCGCGTGCCGCTCTTGCGGACCACGCGCCGCACGGCCTCCGCCACCTCGTCGAACTTCTCGACATTGCCGTCGGTGATCCAGCCGCGCTCGAGGGGCTCGATGGCGCAGCGCTCGAGCACGAGCTTGCCGCTCGCATCACGGCCCAGCTCGACCAGCTTCACGCTGGACGAACTGACGTCCAACCCGAGCAGGGGCGCGGGCTGGCGGCGAAACAACGATCCGAGAGCTGTCAAGTTCGATCCCATCCGTTTGTAACGATTGGAAATATTTGCGTGTGGTTGCATGCTAGCAGCAAGGTGCGAGCCCAACCAAGCGCCGAATCTCCAGGGCGTGAGCAATCGTTGTCAAAAGTCGACGTCACTGTTCTGAACTGCAACTTACGTCACAAATAGGAGTACTTGGGTCCTAACTGCTACCGACGCTCCGTCCCGAAGCGGGGCGTTTTTATAATGCGCGCAGACTCTGACAGCCTCAATGCCCGAAACCTCTCGACCCAAAGGGCCTGCCAAGGCTCACGCTCCCAAACGCCCGGCCTGGCTGACATGGTTGCTCCGGTTCATCTTGTGGAGCCTCGGGATCGTGGCGGCCGGTGGGCTCGCCCTGGTCTGCGTGATCGCCGTGGCACTCGCGGTCGCCTACCCGAACCTGCCCGACATTTCCGAGCTCGCGGACTATCGGCCCAAGCTGCCGCTGCGGGTGTTTTCGGCCGAAGGGATCCTGATCGGCGAGTTCGGCGAGGAGCGTCGCAACCTGACGCCCATCGCGACCATTCCGAAGGTGGTGAAGGATGCCGTGCTGGCGGCCGAGGATGCCCGCTTCTACGACCACGGCGGCGTCGACTACAAGGGCATGCTGCGCGCGGGCATCGCGAACATGAACCGCGCCAAGAGCCAGGGTGCCTCGACCATCACGATGCAGGTGGCGCGCAACGTCTACCTGAGCTCGGAAAAGACGCTGACCCGCAAGATCTATGAAGTGCTGCTGACCTTCAAGCTGGAGCACCTGCTGACGAAGGACCAGATCTTCGAGATCTACCTGAACCAGATCTACCTGGGCAACCGGGCCTACGGATTCGCGGCGGCCTCCGAGGCCTACTTCGGCAAGCCCCTGCAGGACATCACGATCGCCCAGGCGGCGATGCTGGCCGGCCTGCCGAAGGCGCCAGGCGCCAACAACCCGGTCAACAATCCGGCCCGCGCGCGCGGGCGCCAGCAGTACGTGATCGACCGCATGCAGGAGGCCGGCTTCATCACCGCCGAGCAGGCCGCCGAAGCCCGCAAGGAAGAACTGCAGCTGCGCGACGCCGCCGATCCGACGCGCCTGCATGCCGAATACGTGGCCGAAACCGTGCGCCAGCTGATGTACGCGCAGTATGGCGACAGCACCTACACGCGCGGCCTCAAGGTCTACACCACGCTGGTCGCGGCCGACCAGGCGGCGGCCTACCGGGCGCTGCGCAAAGGCATCATGGACTACGAGCGCCGCCAGATCTACCGCGGCCCCGAGAAGTTCGTCGACCTGCCGGCCTCCCCCAAGGAGCTGGACGAGGCGGTCGACGACGCGCTGGCCGAGCATCCAGACAACGGCGACGTGATGTCGGCGGTGGTGCTGAAGGCCAGTCCCAAGGAGATCCAGGCGGTGCGCGGCAACGGCGACAGCGTGATGATCACCGGCGAAGGCCTGAAGCCGGCGCAATCCGGCCTCTCGGACAAGGCGCCGCCGAACATCAGAATCCGCCGCGGCGCGGTGATCCGGGTCGTCAAGACGCCCAAGGGGGCCTGGGAAATCACCCAGCTGCCCGAAGTGGAAGGCGCCTTCGTCGCGATGGACCCGCGCGACGGCGCGATCAAGGCCATGGTCGGCGGCTTCGATTTCGACAAGAACAAGTTCAACCACGTCACGCAAGCCTGGCGCCAGCCGGGCTCGAGCTTCAAGCCCTTCATCTATTCGGCCGCGCTCGAGAAGGGCTTCACGCCCAGCACCGTGATCAACGATGGGCCGCTTTTCTTCGACGCCGGCACCACCGGCGGCCAGCCCTGGGAGCCGAAGAACTACGACGGAACCTTCGAAGGGCCGATGCCGATGCGCCGCGCCCTGATGAAGTCCAAGAACATGGTGTCGATCCGCATCCTGCAATCGATCGGCACGCGCTACGCACAGGACTGGGTCACCAACTTCGGCTTCGAGCGCGAAAAGCACCCGGCCTACCTGCCGATGGCGCTGGGCGCCGGCTCGGTCACGCCGATGCAGATGGCGACCGCGTATTCGGTGTTCGCCAACGGCGGCTACCGCGTCAATCCGTACCTCGTGACGCGGGTGACCGACCACAAGGACAAGGTGCTGGTCGACAAGCAGCCGCCCCTGCTCAACGAGACCTTGCGCGCGGTGCCGCAGCGCAATGCCTTCCTGATGGCCAGCCTGCTGCAATCGGTGGCCAGCGGCGGCACCGCGGCCAAGGCGCAAGCCACGCTCAAGCGCACCGACATCTACGGCAAGACCGGCACCACCAACGATTCGCTCGACGCCTGGTTCGCGGGCTTCCAGCCGACGATGGCGGCGGTGGCCTGGATGGGCTACGACACGCCGCGCAAGCTCGGCGACCGCGAGACCGGCGGCGGCCTGAGCCTGCCGATCTGGATCAACTTCATGGAGACCGCGATCAAGGGCGTTCCGGTGGCCGAGGTGCCTGCGCCTTCGGGCGTGGTGAATGTCGGCGGCGAGTGGTACTACGACGACTATGCGCCGGGACGCGGTGTCGCGACCCTGGGCATGGACAGCGGGCCGACGCAGCCGGCGGAGGCCATTGCGGCGCCACCGATCAGCGCACCGGCGCCGGTCGAGGAACGCAGCCGGATCCTGGATTTGTTCAGGAATTGAGCTCGCCCCCAGGTTGGGCTCACTGCGTGTAGCCCGCCCACCCCCTGCCGGGGGCAACACCGGCGGCCCGGCAAAGCCGGTTCCGCGGTGTTTCACCAACGGGCCGGGCTGCGCCGGCCGAGAGGGGACGGCGCGCGGCGCTCAGCCAGCGCTGAATTGGAGCGGCTGGCCGGCCTGCCGCGTGGCTTCGCGCGACAGGTTGCCGAAGAACTCCTCGCCGGTCTTGGTGTCGACCCAGGACTGGCCGTCGTGCCGGTAGTGGTAGCCGCCGGAGCGGGCCGCGAGCCAGATTTCCTGCAGCGGCTTTTGCAGGTTGATGATCAACTGGCTGCCGTTGCGGAACGTGATGGTGATCATCCCCCCGACGCGCTGGTTGTCGATATCGGCGTCGGTCGCGTCGTTGATGCGGTCGCAGCCGCGCTCGATCGCTGCCAGCGCAGATTCTGCGCGGTCCATGTACTCGGGGTCGGTCATTACAATTTCGCCATGTTGAATGTTCGCCAAATTCTAGTGAGCGCCGTTGGCCTCGCGCTCGTTGGGGTCGGCTTGACGGCCTGCGGTCAGAAGGGCGGGCTGTATCTGCCCACCGATCCGGTCGCCAAGGACCGCGCCACGCTGCCCGGCTTGCTGCTGCCCACCCCGCCCGCCTCCGCGGCCACCGACTCCCCCGCCGTCCCGCCGCCAGCGGCAGCCAGCAGTGCGCCCGCCGGAGCCACGAAGTGAACCACACGGTCGCAAGGCTTCCCGGCCACCCCCACATCGCGCACAAGGACGGCGTGCTGCAGATCGAGGGCCAGCCGCTGTCCGAACTCGCGCAGGCCTACGGCACCCCCCTCTTCGTCTACTCGAAGCAATGGATGCTGGACGCGCTGGCCGCCTACCAGCGCGGCTTCGAGGGCCGCGACGCCCTGGTCTGCTATGCCATCAAGGCCAATTCCTCGCTCGGCGTGCTGCGCGTCTTCGCCGAGGCCGGCTGCGGCTTCGACATCGTCTCGGGCGGCGAACTGGCGCGCGTGCTCGCGGCCGGCGCCGATCCGGCCAAGGTGATCTTCTCGGGCGTGGGCAAGACCCGCACCGAGATGCGCCAGGCGCTGGCGGCCGGCATCGGCTGCTTCAACGTCGAGAGCGAAGCCGAACTCGACGTGCTCAACACGGTTGCGCTCGAGGAAGGCCTCCGCGCGGCGGTCAGCATCCGCATCAATCCCAACGTCGACCCGAAGACGCATCCGTATATCTCGACCGGCCTCAAGGGCAACAAGTTCGGCGTGGCGCACGACCGCGCGGTCTCGATCTACCGGCACGCGGCTTCCCTGCAGGGCCTGCAGGTGGTCGGCATCGACTGCCACATCGGCTCCCAGATCACCGATGCCTCGCCCTACCTCGAGGCGCTCGAGCGCGTGCTCGACCTGGTCGAGGCGATCGAGGCGGCCGGCATCCCGCTGCACCACCTCGACTTCGGCGGCGGCCTGGGCATCGACTACAACGGCGATACCCCGCCGGCCGCCGATGCGCTCTGGCAGCAACTGCTCGCGCGCCTCGATGCGCGCGGCTTCGGTCGGCGCCGGCTGATCGTCGAGCCGGGACGCTCGCTGGTCGGCAACGCGGGTGTCTGCGTGACCGAGGTGCTCTACCTCAAGCCCGGCGAGGAAAAGAACTTCTGCATCGTCGATGCGGCCATGAACGACCTGCCGCGGCCGGCCATGTACCAGGCCTTCCACCAGATCGTTCCGCTGGCCGAGCGCCAGGCCGAGGCCATCACCTACGACGTGGTCGGCCCGGTCTGCGAAAGCGGCGACTGGATCGGCCGCGACCGCGTGCTTCGGGTGGCACCCGGCGATCGGCTCGCCGTGCTCTCCGCGGGCGCCTACTGCATGGCAATGGCGAGCAACTACAACACCCGCGGACGAGCCGCGGAAGTGCTGGTCAGCGGCACCCAGGCGACGCTGATCCGCCGCCGCGAGACGATCGAGGACCAGCTGCGCAGCGAGCAACCGGGCGCCTGAGCGGCAGGCGCCGCCGGATCACTTGCTGAGCTGGGTGCGCGCCGAAGCCATCGGCCGCGCCTGCTGCTTCCTGTTGCGCGCGAAGTTCCATGCGCGCCAGCCGAGCAGCAGCCCGACGATCGCGGCATACACGAACACTTCGGCGAAGTTGTTCTTGCCCGCGCGCATCCAGAAGAAGTGCAGCAAGCCCAGCCCGGCGATCACGTAGACCAACCTGTGCAGCGCCTGCCAGCGCTTCGCACCCAGCGCCTTGATGGCGCGGTTGAACGACGTGGCGGCCAGCGGCGTGAGCAGCACGAAGGCCGAGAAACCGACCAGGATGAACGGCCGCTTGGCGATGTCCTTGGCGATGTCGGCGAACTCGAAGCCCATGTCGAACCAGGCGTAGCTCAGCAGGTGCACCACCACGTAAAAATAGGCGAACAGCCCCAGCATGCGGCGAAAGCGCGCCAGCGCATTGACCTTGCCGATGACCCGCAGCGGTGTGACCGCCAGCACGATGCAGATGAAGCGCAAGGTCCAGTCGCCGGCCGAGCGGATCAGGTACTCGGCCGGATTGGCGCCGAGCCCATCGGTCAGCGCGCCGTAGAACAGCCAGGCGAAGGGCAGCAGGCACAGCACGAACACCAGCGGCTTGGCGCCCGGGTGCAGCAGCAGCTTGTTCATGGGTGTTTCTGATCAGTTGAGGACAGAGCAAAAACTGCTGCGCAGTTTCTTGGTCTGTCCCGCAAGGTCTCAATAATTCTTCTTCAGGTCCATGCCGGCGTACAGCTGGCCGACCTGCGCCTCGTAGCCGTTGAACATCTGGGTCTTGCTGCGCTTGGCGAACAGCCCGCTGCCGTCGCCGATGCGGCGCTCGGTCGCCTGACTCCAGCGCGGATGGTCGACGTTCGGGTTGACGTTGGAATAGAAGCCGTACTCCTGCGCCGCCGCCTTGTTCCAGGCGGTGCCGGGCTCCTTCTCGACGAAGCGGATCTTGACGATCGACTTGGCGCTCTTGAAGCCGTACTTCCAGGGCACGACGATGCGCACCGGCGCGCCGTTCTGGTTCGGCAGGACCTCGCCGTACATGCCGAAGGTCAGGAGCGTGAGCGGGTGCATCGCCTCATCCATGCGCAGTCCTTCTGCGTAGGGCCAGTCGAGCACGCGCGAGCCGACGAAAGGCATCGTCTTGGGGTCGGCCAGCGTCAGGAACTCGACGTACCTGGCATTGCCCTGCGGCTCGACCTTCCTGATGAGTTCGGACAGCGAATAGCCGACCCAGGGGATCACCATCGACCAGCCTTCGACGCAGCGCAGCCGGTAGATGCGCTCTTCCTGGGCGCTGAGCTTGATCAGGTCCTCGATGCCGTACTTGCCGGGCTTCTTGACCAGGCCCTCGACCTCGACCGTCCAGGGCCGGGTCTTGAGGCTGCCGGCGTTCTTCACCGGGTCGCCCTTGTCGGTGCCGAACTCGTAGAAGTTGTTGTAGCTGGTGGCGTCCTTGTAGTCGGTCAGCTTTTCCATGGTCTGGGCCCCGGGCACCGCCGATTTCGCGCCCGGCAAGGCGGCCAGCTTGCCCGGTGCCGTCGCCTGCGCCATGGCGTCGCGCGCGGCCCAGGAGGCCATGGCGACACCGGCTGCGCCGCCGGCCAGCCAGCGCAGCATGTCGCGCCGGCCTTCGTAGACGGCGCGGGGAGTGATCTCGCTCGAACGCGGGTGGATGAAGCCGTCGTCGCGGGAGTGAATCAACATGATGGAATGCCTTTCGCCTGAATCGTGTGTCAGGGTGAGTTCGTTGCCGACGCCGATCCGGTTACGCGCCCAGGGCGCCTGCGGATCATTTCACGAGCGAAAGACCGGCGTGCGCCTACAGGGTGCCGTAGCTGTGCAGCCCGCTCAGGAACATGTTGACGCCCAGGAACGCGAAGGTGGTCACGGCCAGCCCGGCCAACGCCCACCAGGCCGCCACGGTCCCGCGCAGGCCCTTCACCAGCCGCATGTGCAGCCAGGCCGCATAGTTGAGCCAGACGATCAGGGCCCAGGTTTCCTTCGGGTCCCAGCTCCAGTAGCCGCCCCAGGCATCGGCCGCCCAGAGCGCGCCCAGCACGGTCGCGATGGTGAAGAAGGCGAAGCCGACCGTGATCGACTTGTACATCACGTCGTCCAGCACCTCGTTGGCGGGCAGCCGCGCCGCGATGCGCTTGCGGCCCATCAGGATGCCCGCCGCGATCAGCGCCGAGATCGCCGCGTAGCCGACCCAGTAGCTGCCGCCGGCCTCCTGCACCCGCTGGCGGAACGCCACCGGCACGAAGCACAGGGCCACGCCCAACAGCCAGATCGGCGTCAGCTTGTACCAGCGGGTCTCGTCGGCCTGCTCCTTGATCAGGTAGGCGAAAGCGACCATGGCCGCCAGCGAGAAGGTGCCGTAGCCGATGAAGTTGGCCGGCACGTGCAGCTTCATCCACCAGCTCTGGAGCGCCGGCACCAGCGGCTGGATCTCGTGGGCGTCGCGCACCAGCGTGTACCAGAGCAGGAAGCCCACCGCGGCACTGACCACCAGCATCACGAAGGCGCCCAGCGCGCGCGTGCGGTAGCGCCATTCGAAATACAGGTAGAAGGCGGCCGTGAGCCAGCAGAAGAGGACGAACACCTCGTACAGGTTGCTGACGGGGATGTGGCCGATGTCCGGGCCGAGCTGGTGGCTCTCGTACCAGCGCACCATGGTGCCGATCAGCGCCATCGTGACCGCGGCCCAGGCCAGGCGCGAGCCGATCAGGTCCATGGCGTCGCCCTGCTTGCCGCCGAAGAAGCCGATCCAGTAGAACAGCGTGCTCATGAAGAACAGCACGCTCATCCAGAGGATGGCCGACTGGCTCGACAGGAAGTACTTGAGCCAGAAGACGCTGTCGGCGCGTGCCAGGTCGCCCTGGTAGGAGACGATGGCCAGCAGCGCGGCCGCGGCGACCACGATCGCGAGCACCCGCAGCGGCCGCCAGAACCAGCCGAGCCAGATCGCGGCCGGTACGGTCGCCACCAGGATCGTCTTCTCGTAGTAGTCCATCGCCCCGTGGTAGCGCGAGAACGCGAACAAGGCGCCGGCCACCGTCAGCAGCGCGAACACCCAGTCGAAAGGATTGCGGCGCGAGAGCCAGCTGTCGTTGAGCGTGAGCGTGGTGGTGGTCATGACGCGGTGTCTTTCCTGATGGCGAGCAGCTTGTGCTTCAAGTGCTCGAATTCGCGATCGCTGTCGATGGTCTTGCGGTTGACCGAGAAGGCCAGGGTCGCCGCCGTGCCGCGGGGGTCGTCGCCGTCTTTCGCGAGCCACACCCACAGCCTGCGCTCGCGCACGTACAGCATCGCAAAAATGCCCACGATCAGCAACAGGCAGCCCAGATAGACGATGTTCTTGCCGGGCGCACGGGCGACCTGGAACACGCTGGCCTGCACCTGCTTGAAGTCACTCATCATCATCGCGACCGGGGCCGGATAGAAATGCGCATCGCTGATCGCCAGCACCGCCTGCGTGAGATAGAGCTGCGATTTCTCGTCCGGCGGCATCGCGGCCAGGCCGGCCTTCTCGCGGCTTACGTTGAGCACCTCGAACAGCACGTCGTTGAGGATCCGCACCAGCACCGCGGCGGCGCGCTCGCGCTCGGCCTCGGGCACGTTGGCCTCCATGAACTCGGCCACCGCCTGCCAGCCGCCGGCGCTCACCGCATCGGCCTTGGCCCGCTCGGTGCCCGCGAACAGGGCCAGAGCACGCGCGGCGGACCCGCGCAGCTGGGCCGCGAGCTCGGGCCGCTTCGGGTCGGCGGCGCGCGCGATGTAGCGGTCGAGGGCGCGGGCGCGCACGTCGGCATCGGCCAGGGCGGCGCGCATGCGCACGAAACCGTCCATCGAGCCCTGCTCGTCGGCCGGCACGCGCAGGTAGCGGAACGGATCCTCGGGCCGCTCGCGCACGCCGAGCAGGAACACCGGCTGGCCGTCGCCGGTGTCCACCGGCACCATGTAGTTCTGGAACTCGCGCGCCTGCCCCGAGGCATCGCGCAGCTTGTAGCCGATGCTGGGCCCGATGTTTCGCAGCACCTTGGGCTTGTTGGTCTTGTTGGCGGCGCCCAGACGCGACTCGAGGTCGTGCCGCAGGTCGACCTTGCGGACATCGGCCCCGCTGGTCATGGCGCCGCCGTTGCCGTCGGCGAAGTTCTCGACATTGATGACCCGCAGCGCCACCAGCTCCAGGGTGAGCCGGTCGCTGCCGTTGGTGATCTCGCTGCTGCCGCCGATGGTGCCGTCGATCTCGAAGGGCTTGGCCGCCGCGGCCATCGGCACCGCCTTCAGCTTCACGCTGGAGCCGCCGTCGTCGAAACTCGACTGGTAGATCTCGACGCCCTTGTAGCTGGCGGGGTGATTGACCTCGATGCGCTTGGGGAACTGCTCGCCGGTCGCGCGGTCGTGCAGCACGACCTCGCTCGCGAACAGCTTGGGCATGCCGGTCGAGTAGTACTCGACGATGAACTTCTTGAGTTCGATCGAGAAGGGCAGGTCCTGCAGCAGCACGCCGTCGGACTGGTTCAGGATGGCGACGCTCGATTGCGCGCCCTCGGGCACCAGGATGTTGCCGCGGAAGGTCGGGTTGCGCGGCGACAGGCGGTGCTCCGGCGCCACATCGGCGATCAGGCCGCCGCCGGTGTAGACGCTCTTGCCGTTGAACCAGGTCTGGGCCCGCACCACCAGGTCGCCATCGAGCAGCCCGCCGATGCACACCAGCACGATCGCGCTGTGGGCCGCGATGTAGCCGAGCTTGTGGGCACCACCCGCACGGGCGGCAACCATCCAGCCATCGCCCTCGCGGTGCTGCAGCTTGACCTTCCAGCCGCCGCCCGCGAGCAGCTGGCCGATGCGGTTGGCCGCCGTGTCGGGCGTTTCGGCGAGCACGGCCTGGGCCCGCTGGCCGAAGGCTTTCAGGCTCTGCGCCCGGATGTTTTCCTTGTAGGTCTTCAGGTCCCTGAAGATATGCGGCGTGTTGCGCGCAATGCACAGCGAGGTGCTGATCACCAGGAACAGGAGGATCAGCAGGAACCACCAGGCGCTGTAGATCGCGTCGAGCTTCGCGGCGTGGAACACCTCGGCCCAGAAGGGTCCGAACTGGTTGACGTAGTTGCCGAAGGGTTCGTGCTGCTTGAGCACGGTGCCGATGATCGATGCGATGCAGATGATGGTCAGCAGCGCGATCGCGAAGCGCATCGACGAGAACAGCTCCACGGCCGCGCGGACCACTTGGGGTCCGCGACGGACTCGAAGGCCGTGGGTGGAGACAGACATGGAGGCGACGCGTGAAAAGCAAAAAAGGCGGGCCGTCCTGCTGGATCGGCCCGCCTTGTTAGGAGTTTGTTATCGGCGGTTGGTTCAGAAGAAAGCGGAACCGGGGTTCAACGCAGGCCGGCGATGTAGTCTGCCACCGCCGCGATTTCCTTGTTGCTGAGCTTGGCGGCAACCCCAGTCATCACGGGCGAATTCAGGCGACCGCCTTCGCGGAACATGTTGAGCTGCTGCACCGTGTAGTCGGCGTGCTGGCCGCCCAGGCGCGGGTACTGCGCGGGGATGCCGGCGCCGTTCGGGCTGTGGCAGCCGGCGCAGGCGGGAATCTGGCGGTCGGCGGCGCCGCCACGGAAGATGCGCTCACCCAGGGCAACCGTGTCCTTGTCCTTGGCGAAGCCGGGCTTGATCTTCTTCGAGCCCACGAACCAGGCGATGTTGCGCATGTCCTCGTCCGACAGCGCTGCCGCCATCGGCTTCATGATCGCGCTCTTGCGCTTGCCGGACTTGAAGTCCTGCAGCTGCTTGAGGATGTACTCGGGGTGCTGCTGCGCCAGCTTGGGGTTCGCCGCGATCGCCGAGTTGCCGTCCGCGTTGTGGCACGAGGCGCAGCTCTGGCTGTTGGCCGGCGTGGCATTGAAGACCGTGTCGCCCTTGGCGGGGTCGGGCTTCGGAGCCTTCGCAGGCGCCTCGGCAGCCGGCTTTGAGGCGTGCTCGTCAGCGGCGAAGCTGGCATTGGCGGCGATGCCCAACAGGGCTGCAAGCAGAAAATGGGCAAACAACTTCATATCGGGGGCTTGGGATTTATGGCGCAAAACCCGGCGATTCTACAATGGCGCCCCGTTACGAAAGCTCATCGATGACCACCCCGCCGCGGAAGCCCGCCGTCAGCTACTCCCGCACGGCGACCGCCGCCGACCCCGAAGCCGCCGAACGCGCCCGCGTGGCGCGCGGCTGGCTGCACACCGCCCACTTCCTCACGAGTGCTCCGCAACTCGAGCATCTGCCGCCCTTCGAGCTGCCGGAAATCGCCTTCGTCGGCCGTTCGAATGCCGGCAAGTCGACGGCCATCAACACGCTCACGCAGCAGCATCGGCTGGCCTTCGCGTCGAAGACGCCCGGCCGCACGCAGCACATCAACCTGTTCGGCGTCGGCAAGCAGAAGGTCGACGACGCGGTGCTGGCCGACCTCCCGGGCTATGGCTACGCGGCCGTGCCGAAAGAAGCCAAGCTGCGCTGGCAGCGGGTGATGGGCAACTACCTGATGACGCGCGAGAACCTGCGCGGCGTGGTGTTGATGTGCGACCCGCGCCACGGCCTCACCGAGCTCGACGACATCCTGCTCGAAGTGATCCGGCCGCGGGTCGAGGAAGGGCTCAAGTTCCTGGTGCTCCTGACCAAGTCGGACAAGCTCACGCGTTCGGACGGCGCCAAGGCACTGTCGATTGCGCGACTGCAGGCTGGCGGCGGCGAGGTCAAACTGTTCTCGGCGCTGAAGCAGCAAGGCGTGGACGAGGCGGCCGAGCTGCTGTGGCGCTGGGCGCATCCCGAGGGCGGGCAGCCCCCACCCCCCGAGCAAACACCCATCGACGAGCAGCCCTGAGCACTGCGCAGGCGCCTCCTCGCCGCATGGACACACGAAGGAGACCGCCTGTGATCGAGACTTTCGCCCGTACGCTGCCGAACGGCACCACCCTGAGCTGCCGCGCGGCCGGCGCCGCCGGGCGCCCGTTGATGGTGTTCCTGCACGGCTTTCCCGAAGCCGCATTCATCTGGGACGAACTGCTCGAACACTTCGCCGCGCCCGAACACGGCGGCTTCCGCTGTGTGGCGCCGAACCTGCGCGGCTTCGAGAAATCCAGCGCGCCCGCCGAGGTCTCGGCCTACCGCGCCCACCTGCTGGTGCAGGACGTCGCCGAACTGGCGGCCAGCGAGAACCCGACCGGCCGCATCGAGACGCTGGTGGCGCACGACTGGGGCGGCGCCTTCGGCTGGAGCTTCGGCAACCGGCACGGCGACAGGCTGGGCCGGCTGGTGATCATCAATTCGCCGCACCCCGGGACCTTCGCGCGCGAACTGCAGCACAGCCCGGCGCAGCAGGCGGCCAGCGCCTACATGAACTTTCTCGCCCGGCCGGATGCCGAGGCGTTGCTGGCGGCCGACGACTACCGTCGCATGTGGCCCTTCTTCCTGGGGATGAAGGCCGGGCCCGACGGCTTCGGCTGGCTCACCGACAAGGTCAAGGACCAGTACCGCGAGGTCTGGAACGCCGGCCTCACGGGTGCGTGCAACCTCTATCGCGTCACGCCGCTGAAGCCGGCCATGCCGGGGCAGCCGGCGCCCGCGATGCCGGAACTTCCCCGCGACAAGCTGACCGTCGCGGCACCCACGCTGGTGCTGTGGGCGCTCGACGACAAGGCGCTGCTGCCCGGGCTGCTGGAAGGCCTGGAGGACTATGTGCCGAAGCTCGAAATCACCCGGATGCCGGGCGCCACGCACTGGGTGGTGCATGAGCAGCCGGCGTTCGTCGCATCGGAAATCGAATCATTCCTCGAGCGCACCCGCTGACGTTCGCACGGCCGCGCAGCCAGGCCCGTTGGTGAAACACCGCGGAACCGGCTTCGCCGGGCCGCCGGTGTTGCCCCCGGCGAGGGGGTGGGCGGCTACACGAAGTGAGCCAACCTGGGGGAGGACCTAGTACACCGGGTCTTCGCCCTCGGGGCGGGTCTTGAACCGGCGATGCACCCAGTAGTACTGCGAAGGCATGGTGTCGATGTAGCCCTGCAGGCGCTGGTTCATCAGGGCGGTGTCGGCCACCGCGTCGTCGCTCGGGAAATCCTTCCAGGCCGGCAGCACCTCGATCTCGTAGCCGTCGCGGGTGAGCTTCGAGATCACGGGCACCACCTTGGCCCGGCCCAGCCGCGCGAAGCGCGACAGCGAGGGCACGGTGGCCGCCTGCACGCCATAGAAGGGCACGAACACGGTCTGGTCGCGGCCGAAATCCATGTCCGGCAGCAGGTACAGCAGGCCGCCCTTGCGCAGCCCCGCGACGATCGGCTTGATGCCGTCGACCCGGTTCAGCGTGATCACGTTGCCGAAGCGCTTGCGGCCCTCGCTGATCCACTCGTCCACCATCGGATCGCGCTGGGTGGTGTAGATGGTGGTCGAGGGGCGGTCCGTGTGCATGGTCAGCGCCGTGGCCGCCGCATCCAGGCCGTAGAAATGCGGCGCGAACAGGATCATCGGCTCGTGACCATGGGCGATCTCCTCGATCATCTCGGCCGCGCCATGCACCTTGAGCCGCCGGGTCACCACCGCTTCCGGTGCATGCCACAGCCAGCTGCGGTCGAGCCAGGACTGGGCCACGTAGACGAAGGTCTCGCGCGCCATGCGGTGCCGCTCGGCCGGCGATTTGCCGGGGAAGCACAGCGCGAGGTTGGTGTCGACCACGCGCCGCCGCGGCACCGCGAGCACGTGCAGCACGCGCCCGAGCACGGCGCCGAAGCCGCGCACCAGCGGGAACGGCACATGCGCCAAAGCGCGCATGAAGCGGATGCCGAGCCGGGATGTCAGGCTCATGTCGACCCCCACGCTCGGCACTTCGTGTCCTCGCTGCCCCCCGAGGGGGCGCGAGCTTGCTTGGGGCGGCCCGGCGCTGCGCTCATGGCGCCGCCTCCGCCGCCGCGGCCTCGGCGCGCGGCTGCTTGTAGCGGGCGTAATCCCAGACGTACTGGCCGGGCAGGCTGCGGATCAGCTTCTCGATGCCCTCGTTCATCGCGGTGGCGGCGGCCTCGGGCGTGGCCTTGGGGTCGCTCATCGCGGTGCCGTCGAAAGGCACGAAGCGGATCGCGTAGCCGGCGCCGCGGGGCAGGCGCTCGCAGACGCCGAGGAAGACGCGGGCCCCGGTCTGCTGCGCGAGGCGCGGCAACAGGGTCATCGTGTAGGCCGGCCGGCCGAGGAAGGGCGCCCAGACGCCCTGCCCCAGCGGCGGCACCTGGTCCGGCAGCAGTCCGGTATAGCCGCCGCTGCGCAGCGTGCGGATCAGGCCGCGCACACCGGCCACCGTGGTCGGCAGCGTCCGCAGGCCGGGGCGGTCCCGCGAACCGGCGATCAGGTCGGCCATGAACTTCTTGCGCGCCGGCCGGAACAGCGCCGTGATCGGGCCGTAGGCCTCGAAGAAGCGCTCGCCCACCGCCTGGCCGAAGGTTTCCCAGCTGCCGAGGTGCGGCGAGACCAGGATCACGCCCTTGCGCTCGGCCAGCGCGGCCTCGAAGGCCTCGATGCCGTCCCAGCGCACGATACGCGGCAGCAGGCTTTCACCGCGCGGGCGGGCCCAGACCCACGGCAGCTCGCCGACCATCGCGCCGGCCGCGGCGATCGCCGGGCGGTACTGCGCCGGCGTGAAGCCCGCCGCCTCGGCGTTTTCCTTGAAGCGGCGGCGGTAATCCGGCGCGAACCACCAGACCAGCCAGCCCAGCCAGCCGCCGATCGCGTGCATGACGGGCAGCGGAACACGGGCGAGCAAACGGAACAAGGCAATCATCAAAACATGGGGATGGAAAGGACGCGCGCGCAGGTTACAGCGCGGCTCGAATAGAATGCGAATTGTCGCTGAGTTATGGAACTACTTGCAGAGCGACGTTAAACAACACTGCTAAAGCGTTCGCCAAGGCTCCCAGACGGGTTGGCAACGCGCCAATTGACCTGCTACGGAGCTTCACTACATGGCGAACGATTTTCTCTTCACTTCCGAATCCGTTTCCGAAGGCCATCCCGACAAGGTGGCCGACCAGATCTCGGACGCAATCCTCGACGCGATCTTCGAGCAGGACCCGCGCTCCCGCGTGGCCGCCGAGACCCTGACCAATACCGGTCTGGTGGTGCTGGCGGGCGAAATCACGACCAACGCGCACGTCGACTACATCCAGGTGGCGCGCGACACCATCAAGCGCATCGGCTACGACAACACCGACTACGGCATCGACTACAAGGGCTGCGCCGTGATGGTCTGCTACGACAAGCAGTCCAACGACATCGCGCAGGGCGTCGACCACGCCAGCGACGACCACCTGAACACCGGCGCCGGCGATCAGGGCCTGATGTTCGGCTACGCCTGCGACGAGACGCCCGAGCTGATGCCCGCGCCGATCTACTACGCGCACCGGCTGGTCGAGCGCCAGGCGCAGCTGCGCAAGGACGGCCGCCTGCCCTTCCTGCGCCCGGACGCCAAGAGCCAGGTCACGATGCGCTACGTCGACGGCAAGCCGCACAGCATCGACACCGTGGTGCTCTCGACCCAGCACCATCCCGACCAGAGCGAGACGCCGACCAAGATGAAGGCCTCGTTCAACGAAGCCATCATCGAGGAGATCATCAAGCCGGTGCTGCCCAAGGAGTGGCTCAAGGACACCCGCTACCTGATCAACCCGACCGGCCGCTTCGTCATCGGCGGCCCGCAGGGCGACTGCGGGCTCACCGGCCGCAAGATCATCGTCGACACCTACGGCGGCGCCTGCCCGCACGGCGGCGGCGCCTTCTCGGGCAAGGACCCGAGCAAGGTCGACCGCTCGGCCGCCTATGCCGCGCGCTACGTGGCCAAGAACATCGTGGCCGCGGGCCTCGCGCGCCAGTGCCAGATCCAGGTGGCCTATGCGATCGGCGTCGCCAAGCCGATGAACGTCACGGTCTACACCGAAGGCACGGGCGTGATCCCCGACGCGCAGATCGCCGCCCTGATCCAGGAGCATTTCGACCTGCGTCCGAAGGGCATCATCCAGATGCTCGACCTGCTGCGCCCGATCTACGCCAAGACCGCGGCCTACGGCCACTTCGGCCGCGAGGAGCCGGAGTTCACGTGGGAGAGCACGGCCAACGCCTCGAAGCTGCGCGCAGCCGCGGGGTTGTAGGCCTTCAGGCCGGCGCCGGGCCGCCCCAAGGCGGCCTGCGCCCCCTCGGGGGCAGCGAGTACACGACGTGAGGGAGCGTGGGGGCTCTCAGTTCTCGGCCAGCAGCCGGCAGACCTCCTCGTCGGAGGTCTGGCCGAAGTCCTGGTACCAGAGTCCGACCGCGCGGAAGTGCTCGGGCGTGAAAACGCTCACCACCTCGTCGGCCACGCTGGCTACACTCTGGACCGCCTCGCGCGAAGCCACAGGCACCGCGACCACGATGCGCTGCGGCCGGCCCGCGCGCGCCGCCATCACGGCGGCGCGCATCGTGGCGCCGGTCGCCAGGCCATCATCGACCAGCAGCAGCACCCGCCCGCCCAGCACCAGCGGCGGGCGCTCGCCCCGATAGAGCCGCTCGCGGCGCACCAGCTCGGCCTGCTCGCGCGCGACCACGGCCTCGACCTCCGCTGCGGATACCGGCCAGGCAAGCGGCGAATCGTCCATGAAGCGCACACCGCCGGAAGCGATCGCGCCCATGGCGTACTCCTCCTGGCCCGGGTAGCCGAGCTTGCGCACGACCAGCACGTCCAGCGGCGCGCCCAGGGCGTGCGCGATCTCCCACGCCACCGGCACACCGCCGCGCGGCAGCCCGAGCACCAGCAGGCCTGGCTGGCCGCGCCAGCCGGCCAGCACTGCGGCGAGCTTGCGCCCCGCATCGCGTCGATCCTTGAATTCCATTTGCCACTCCTGCGGCCCGTGAATCAGAAACGATACGCCGCACTCATGCCGATCGTCCAGTTGCGCCCCGGTGCCGGTTCGTAGTAACGGGCATTGCCTTCGTTGACGATCACCGAGCCGACGTATTGCCGGTCGAACAGGTTGTCGATGCGCGCGAAGGCGTTCAGGTCCCAGCGCTGCCACTGCATGAGATAGCCGGCGAACAGGGCGACCACCGCGTAGCCCGGCACGCTCACCGTGTTGCGGTCGTTGGCCTCGATGCTGGCGAGCGCGCGCAGTTCGGTGCCGGCACGCCAGCCCTGGGGCGGCACCCAGCCGAACGAGGCGAACAACGATTGCGGGGCGATGCCGGGAATCCGGTTGCCTCCCGGGACGATGCCGGCCGCCGTGCAGGGCACGGTCGCGCAGAAGGTGTCGCTGTAGCGCGCGTCGAGCCAGGTGTAGGCCAGTTGCGTGCGCCAGTTGTTCTCGCTCTCGTGCTGCCAGGCGAGTTCGAAGCCGTCGCGCGTGGTCCGGCCGGCGTTCCGGAAGGTGGCCCTGCCGCCGACGTTGGTGGCGGTCACGATCTCGTCGCTCGTGCGGGTCTTGAACAGCGCTGCCGTCAGCAGGCCGCCGGCCAGCCGCGCCTTGGCGCCGACCTCGACACTGTCGTTGACGGCCGGCTGCAGCGCGAAGTTGAGCCCGCCCAGCCCGTCGGGACGGTACGAAAGCTCGTTCAGGGTCGGCGTCTCGAAGCCGCGGCCCACCGAGGTATAGAGCGCGAGGTCGCGCGTCGCCTGGTAGCGCAGCGACGCCACCGGCAGCGTCTCGGCATAGCGCGCGCTGCCGCTGTCGTCGCGGTTCGCGCCCACGATGTAGTGGTCCTGCGAATCGAAATCGACCGTGCTGCGGCGCACGCCGGCCTCGAGCGTCCATTGGTCCGCGAAGCGCCAGGTGCCCTGCACATAGGGGTCGAGGTTGTAGACCTCGTTGGTCTCGTTGCGCCGCAGCCGCCCCTGCACGCCCAGCAGCAGAGGCTTCGCGGCCGGACCCAGGAAGTTCTCGTAGCCCGTGCGGTGCTCGCGCAGCTTGTTGTACTCCAGCCCGGCCACCAGTTCGAAGGGCCGGTCGGCCAGTTGCATCTGCGAGATCCAGCGCAGGTCGGCGCCGCCGAAATCACGCGCCAGCCCGATCACGCCGCCGGCGCTGGTCGGGCTCAGCTGCGCCGAGGGCGGGATGGCCTGGTACTGCGAGGTCTTTCGCTCGCCGCCGTAGACCAGCATGCGCAGCGCGTTGTCGGCATCGAGGCGGCGTTCGTACAGCAGCCCGGCCTGCGTCTGGTCGACGCTCTTGCGGGTGTCGTACTGCGTCGCGATCGCTGCACTGCGCCGGTTCAGCGCGTACTGATCGGCCGTGAGCCCGAGCGGGTCCTGCGCATTCAGATGCACGCTGTTGGCGATCAGCGTCAGCCGGCTGCCGTCGTCGAGCGTGAAGCCCATCTTGCCGTTGACGATGCCGCGCTCGGCCGCGCTGTGGTCGCGATAACCGTCGGTTTCGAAATGGCCGGCGCTCAGCAGATAGTCGACCGCGCCGGAGGACCCGCTGGCCTTGAGACCGGTGCGCGTCGTGCCGAAGCTGGCCGCGGCCATCGCGAAGCCCAGCTTCGGCGGCCCCTCGCCGGTCTCGGTGAAGGATTGCACCACGCCGCCCGAGGAGTTCCCGTAGAGCGCCGAGAAGGGCCCTCGCAGCACCTCGACGTGGTCGACCGAGCCGATGTCGATGTTGGAAGTCTGGCCCTGGCCGTCCGGCAGGGTGGCCGGGATGCCGTCGACGTACAGGCGCACGCCGCGCACACCGAAGGTGGAGCGGGCGCCGAAGCCGCGGATCGAGATCTGCAGGTCCTGCGCGTAGTTCTGCCGGTTCTGGATCTGCAGTCCGGGCACGCCGCTCAGGCTTTCCGACAGGTTCACGCCGAGCCGGTTGTCGCGCATGTCCGCGCCTTCCACCCGGTCGACCGAACCGGCGACGTCGAAGAGCGGCGTCGGACCGGCCGGCGTGGACACCGTGATCTCCCCCAGCGTCGGTGTGCTCCCGGTGTCCTGGGCCCGGACCATGGACGAGGTGGCGAGCAACAGGCAGGCGGAAGCAACGGCGGAGAATTTCATCGCCGCGATTCTGCAGCGCGCCGCGGCGCCGTTGGCGAAGGGCAACACCCTATGGCGCCCAGAGCCGGCGCGGGCCCCGGAGCGTCGAAACGCGCCGGCAGGCGCGCACCGGGAGCCACCCGGTGTCGGCCGGCCCGGCTACGATCCGCAGGCCGTTCATCCGGGCGGCGCCCTTTTCTTCCGGTCGCTCCGCG
The DNA here is from genome assembly GCF_056403395.1 of Variovorax sp. P2_H12. Lineage (NCBI taxonomy): Bacteria > Pseudomonadati > Pseudomonadota > Betaproteobacteria > Burkholderiales > Comamonadaceae > Variovorax > Variovorax sp. P2_H12. The sequence goes on from NZ_JBFUFO010000002.1 coordinate 108,501, forward strand.
CGCTCCCGTCCCATGCTCCGTTGCCTGGCTCTCGTCCTCGCCTGCCTGCTCTCGGCCTGCGCCGGACTGCCGCCCGTTCCAGCGACGCCGTACGTCCCGGCCATCCCGGCCTCGCCCGCCACCGAACTGGGCCGGCTTGCCGCCCTCTTCGACGCCCGGCCCGACGGCCTGTCGGGTACGCGTGTGCTGGCGCAGGGCGCGTTCGCGCTGGACGCCCGGCTCGAACTCATGCGGCGCGCACAGTCCTCGCTCGACCTGCAGTACTACCTGCTGGGCAACGACAAGACCGGCAAGCTGATCCTGCGCGAATTGCGCGACGCCGCCCGGCGCGGCGTGCGCGTGCGCCTGCTGCTGGACGACTTCTACACGACCAGGCTGGACCCGCTGCTGCTCGGCCTGGCCGCCACCCCGAACGTGGAGATCCGGCTGTTCAACCCCTTCGTGGCCGGCCGCGACCATTCGGCCACCCGCTGGATGAGCTTCGCGGCCGACTTCCGCCGGCTCAACCACCGGATGCACAACAAGCTCTTCGTCGCCGACGGCGCCTTCGCGATCGCCGGCGGGCGCAACCTGGCGGACGAGTACTTCCTGCGCAGCGACGGCCCCAACTTCATCGACCTCGACATGCTGATGGCCGGCCCGGTCGTGACCGAACTCCAGACCATCTTCGACAACTACTGGAACAGCGAGGTGGTCTGGCCGCTCGAGGCCATCGTGCCGCCCCTCGAATCGCCCGCTTCGCTGCAGGCGAACTTCGAGCGGCTGACCTCGCGCAAAGTCGCGCCGCTGCCCCCGGCTCCGCCCGCGACCGACATGTTCGGCGATCCGCGGCTCGGCATCCTGATCGACCGGGGCCGGCTCGAGCTGATCCCGGCGCGCGCCAACGCGGTGGCGGACTCGCCGAACAAGGCGCTGCGCCCGGAGGACGACGCCGCCGCCAGGGAACGCCGGCCGCCCACCGTCGCCGAGCGCATGCGCGTACAGCTCGACCAGGCGCGCTCCGACGTCGACATCGTGTCGCCCTACTTCCTGCCCGGCGAAGCGGGCATGGCGCAGATCGCCCGGCTGCGCGCCCGCGACGTCCGCATGAGCGTCGCCACCAATTCGCTGGCCGACACCGACGAACCGCTGGTCAACATCAACTACAACGACTACCGGGTCGAGATGCTCCGGCTGGGCGTGCGGCTCTACGAAGTCAGCTCGGAGCAGATCAAGCGCAGCCTGAACCTGCGCAAGGTGTTCCGCCAGTCGCGCGGGCGGCTGCACGCCAAGCTGGCGCTGATCGACCGCGAATGGTCCCTGATCGGCTCGTTGAATTTCGATCCCCGCTCGGCCCACATCAACACCGAGCTGGGCGTGCGGTTCGAGAGCTTCGAAGTGGCGCACCGCCTGCTCGATGCCTTCCAGGTCGACAATGTCGAAAGCGCCTACGAGCTGCGGCTGAAGCCCGGCAGCGACCAGATCCAGTGGGTGAGCACCGATGGCGAGAACGTGGTGCACGACGAGGAGCCCGACGCCAACGTGCTGGTGCGGCTCAAGCTGCTGCTTTTCTCGTGGTTCGTTCCGAGCGACTTGCTCTAGGAGGCCCCGATGCAGGACATCGTTTTCTTGCTCGACGTCGACAACACGCTGTTCGACAACGATGGCCTGGTCGACGACCTGCGACGCCGCCTGGCCGACAACTTCGGCAACGCCCGGGCCGAGCGCTACTGGACCTTCTTCGAGGCGCTGTTCAGCGAGCTGGGCTACGCCGACTATCTGGGCGCGCTGCAGCGCTTTCGCCTGCTAGAACTCGGCGACGACGACATGAGCGACCCGCGGCTGCTGCAGATGTCGGCCTTCCTGATCGACTACCCGTTCGCCGACCGCCTCTTTGCGGGTGCACTGGGCGTCGTCGAGCACCTGCAGCGCTTCGGCGTCCCGGTGATCCTCTCGGACGGGGACGCGGTGTTCCAGCCACGCAAGGTGCAGCGCTCGGGGCTCTGGCAGGCCGTCGACGGCCGGGTGCTGATCTACATCCACAAGGAGCTGATGCTCGACGCGGTGCAGCAGCGCTTCCCGGCGCGCCACTACGTGATGGTGGACGACAAGCTGCGCATCCTCTCGGCGATGAAGGCCGCCCTGGGCGAGCGCCTCACCACCGTCTTTCCACGCCAGGGCCACTACGCGCTCGATCCGCGGGTCATCGGCGCCTATCCCCCGCCGGACATCACGCTGGCGCGCATCGCCGACCTGCGCGACCTGCCCCCGGCCACCTGGCAGGGCTCGACCCGGCCCACTCCCTGAATCGCCACACAGGAGCCTCCATGGCCTCACGCATCAGCCCCCTCGCCGGCCAGCCGGCGCCCCCCGACGCCCTCACCGACATCGACGCGCTGCTCGCGGCGTACCACGCCGAGCGGCCCGATCCCACCGTGGCGGCCGAGCGCGTGGCCTTCGGCACCTCGGGCCATCGCGGCTGCGCCTTCGACCGCTCCTTCAACGAGTGGCACGTGCTCGCCATCACCCAGGCGATCTGCGACCATCGCCGGGCGCAGGGCATCGACGGCCCGCTCTACCTCGGCATCGACACGCACGCGCTGTCCGCGCCCGCGGCGGCCAGCGCGCTCGAGGTGCTGGCCGCGAACGGCGTCGAGGTAATGCTGGCCAGCGGCGACGAATACACGCCGACGCCGGCCCTGTCGCACGCGATCCTCACGTACAACCGCGGGCGCACGCGCGGGCTGGCCGACGGCATCGTCGTCACGCCCTCGCACAACCCGCCGCGCGATGGCGGCTTCAAGTACAACCCGCCCAACGGCGGGCCGGCCGGCACGGACATCACGGGCCCGGTGCAGGACGCGGCCAATCGCTTCATCGAGAAAGGACTCGAGGGCGTCCGGCGGATGCCGCACGAGAAGGCCTTGCAGGCCGCGACCACCCACCGCCACGACTTCCTGGCCGCCTATGTGGGCGACCTGGGCAGCGTGATCGACATGGATTCGATCCGGGCGTCGGGCGTGCGCATGGGCGTCGACCCGCTCGGCGGCGCCGGCGTCCACTACTGGGGCGCGATCGCCGAACGCTACCGGATCGACCTCGCCGTGGTCAGCGACGCCGTCGATCCTCGCTTCAGCTTCATGACGCTCGACTGGGACGGCCAGATCCGCATGGACCCGTCGTCGACCTACGCGATGCAGCGCCTGCTCGACATCAGGGACCGCTACGACGTCGGCTTCGCCTGCGACACCGACCACGACCGCCACGGCATCGTCACCCGCAGCGCCGGCCTGCTGCAGCCCAACCACTACCTGTCGGTCGCGATCGACTACCTGTTCCAGCACCGTCCTCAATGGGGCGCCGGGGCGGCCGTGGGCAAGACGGTGGTGTCCACGCGGCTCATCGACGCGCTTGCGCAAAGGCTCGGCCGCCGCCTCTTCGAAGTGCCGGTCGGCTTCAAGTGGTTCGCCGACGGCCTGCTGGACGCCTCGCTCGGCTTCGTCGGGGAAGAAAGCGCGGGCGCCACCTTCCTGCGCCGCGACGGCACGGTCTGGACCACCGACAAGGACGGCATCACTGCGGCACTGCTCTCGGCCGAGATCACCGCCCGCACCGGCCGCGACCCCGGTGCGCTCTATGTCGAGCTGGCGAACGAATTCGGCCATCCGGTCGCCAGCCGGATCGACGCGCCCGCCAGCCTGCAGCAGAAGAAACAGCTGGCGGCGCTCGCGCCGCAGCAGCTGCGCGCCACCGAACTGGCCGGCGAGCCGATCGACACCGTCCTGAGCCACGCGCCCGGCAACGGCGGCGCGATCGGCGGCATCAAGGTGATCGCGAAGAATGGCTGGTTCGCGGCCCGCCCCTCGGGCACCGAGGAGATCTACAAGATCTACGGCGAGAGCTTCCGCGGTGCCGAGCACCTGGAGCGGATCCTCGCCGAGGCGCAGACCATCGTCGACGCGGCGATCTCCCCTGCGGGCCAGGGCCTGAACAGGCCCTAGTCGAAACTGACCTGGCTGGCGATCAGCGCGCCGTTCACCACCTGCGCGCCCAGCACGGTGACCTTCGCGCCGTTGGCCAGGCCGACTTGCGCGCCGTTGACGAACACGACGCCGGGGCCGCTGGCGTCCACCCGTTGCCCGCGCACGCGGAAGTTCGCCGGAGAAGCAAAGTTGCCCACCGCGCCGATGAGCGTGTAGGACGGCAGTGCGCCGCCGCCGGGGATGTGCACGATCTTGAGCTTCGCTGCGACCAGCACGCCATCGACGAAGGTCCCGCCGACCACCACCTTGACCCCGTTGGCGATCTTGGCGGCGGCGCCGCCGGTGATCTGGGCCGCCGAGGCGTCGATGGTCGTCCCCAAGAGCTGGAACGAACCCAGCCCCGTGTAGTTTTCGATCACGCCTTCAAGCTGGACCGGCGTGCCGCCCACCTTGGGGATCGCATACCAGCTCTCCACCAGCGTGGCATTGAGCACGCCGGCTGCAGCCTGGGTGTCGGCCCGGACCCGCACGAGGGCGCCGTTTGCCAGCGTGCCGGCATCGATGCCGGCGGCGAAACCTGCCGAACCGTAGGCGATGCTCAGGCTGCCCAATGCGAAGGTGCCTCTGGCCGTGTCCAGCTGCTCCACGGTGCCCGTGACGACGGGGGCATTCACGGTGGCTTGCTCCACGCGTGTCGCGCGCAGCACGCCAGGGCGCGTCGGCAGGCCCCAGACCTGTACCGTCGTGCCGGCGGCCAGGCCGGCCAGTCCTGGCACATCGGCCCAGACGGTGGTCTCGTCGACGCTCACCGTCGTGCCCAGGACCACGAAGCTGCCGTCGGCCGGATCGATGGCGGAGACCGCGCCGCGCAGTTCCACCGCGGAGATCACCTGCCTGGCAACGCCATTCGCAAAGGCGGCGTCGACCGGACCCGTGACCTTGGCGGTCATCCCGATCTGCAGCGCCGCGGCATCCGACAGGCTCACCACGGCCTGGTCGATGTCGTAGCGCAGGCCATTGACGATGATGCTGCCCATGCCATCGACTGAGCCGACGCTGGTGGCGGCATCGGCGGTGCCGATGCCGGTGCCGCCCGACCCGACGCCGGAGTTGTCCCCACCCGAGGCCGTGCTCGTCGATCCCCCGGTGGACGCTGATCCGCCTGTGGCGCCGGTGCTGTCGCCCCCCGTATCGCCGCTCGATGGCACGGCAGCGGACGCGCCGGCCGCTCCCTGGGCCGAGGAGGCGCCGCCCACCGGACTGCCGCCCCCGCCGCCGCACGACAGAAGCAGCGCCAGCAACAGCGGCGTCAGGCTGGCGAGCCAGGGTCTGGTCTTCATGATTTGCTCTCGGTTGCGCCCGGTGGGTCCGTGGCGTCTTCGTAATAGGTGTAGATGCCGACGCGGATCCGGCCCGATGCGGCCGGGCCCGCCGCCTCGACAGCGCGCGTCATCTGCGCGGTCAGCTCATGATGCAGCCCGCTCCAGCGCTGCCGGACGATCTCGTGAATGGCTTCGCAATCCTGCATCGTCACGCCGCCTGCATACACCGCACGCTCGAGCAGCGGCGGCCGATTCCCCTGGATGTTGGAGACCGCCGCGAGCAGGTGATCGCGGGAGTTGTCGCCGAGGAATGCGAGCATCGACTGCAGGTCCGCCGAAGGCACGAAGCCCTCGGCCTTGAGTTCGACGTATCCGTCGTGCTCGGTCACCATGTTGAGCCGAACCAGCTCGTCCAGGATCGCTCGATGGTGCACGTTGCCGCGGCTGCCCTGCCAGGCCAGTTTTTCAAACGACTGGATGTCGCCGTTGCCGACGATCGGCACCCGCCGATCTTCGGGCCTGTCGGAAACAAGCTGCAGCCACGTCGTGAATGTCTTGGCGGCCGCCGACACGTCGGTGCTCGCGAGATGATCGCTTGGCTCCCGGACCTTGGCCGTGACCGCCTTGCGGTTCAGGCCCGTGGCGACCGAGAGCTGGCTGATGTTGGGCTCTTTCACGCCCTCGGCCCGCCACAGGCGGCGCGCCTCGTCCAGCAGGAGGTCGCGCAGCAGCTCTTCGAGGTGAGGGTGCTTGAGCCCCATCGCCAGCGCGAGCCTGACCACCGGACGCAGGATGCGTGCGCAGGCGGCTTGGACCCAGGCGAGTTGGTTTTCCATGGCGGGTGATCGGGACGTGCTGTTCGGTCGAGCCCTGTCGAGCGGGCGCTAATGTAACAAAGGCGCGATCATGCCTCCAAATCCGGCCGGGCCGGGCCGAACGGTCCCGTCAACGTCAAGCGACTCGACCTGCTGGCGGTCGATTCGGGTTGACGGCATCGGCCACCGTCCAGGCACCGGTGGTGATCGGCGTCGAGTCGGTCAGCTGTCGATCTTCTGGCTGCGATAGACCGGCTTGCGATCAGGTTTGACCTTGGGAACGATCTTGTTCGGAGACAAGACGGTGGGACCTGTGCATCCGATGCAGAACGGCACGGTCTTTCCATCGATGGACACCAGTCCGCCCACGGGCGAGGGTGGAATGCCCTCGGAGCTGAACGTGTCCGGCACGTATTGCCCATCCGCGTTCGGCGAGATCACGCCCGTCTGGAAATCCACCTTGTAGGCCCGCCCGGTACCCATCGAGCACTTGCCGGTGCTCGACTTGGCCTGGAACGTGCTGAAGTAGGTCTGGCCGCCGATGGTCAGTGGCGTGGTCACGACTTGCTCGAACGGCGTGCTCGTGGTGGACAGATTCCTGTACCAACCATTCGGCGCCAAGCTCGTCGGTTCGACAGGCGTGGTAACGCTGGTCACGTTCGTCAATTTGTTGGCGGTGGCCAGCTCGGCATCAGTCCCGGCGCCGTTCACGACCGCGGGGGTGTTGGCCACCGCCGAGCCACTCGCGTCGAGCGCGCCAACCTTGGTGATGTCGTCCCGAATGCCGTAGAAGCGGTTGTTGACCGATGCGGCGCTGCCCGAGGGCAGGGGCTTTTCCCGGTCGCCCGTGCCGACCAGAACGCTGGCCTGCGTGCCGAGCATGACGACACTCGGTGCGTACATGAACTTGCGCCGCTCCGAGGCCGTGCTCCAGTCACTCACCGTCGCGATCTTGTTGATCGGCCAGTCTTCGACGCTGCTGTAGCCCGTGAAACCGCTGTTCGGGTTGGTGGTGTTGATGCGCCAGATATTGCCGCGCGTGTCCACCGCGTAAAGCAGGTCGATGATGCCGTCATTGTTGGCGTCGACTGCCGTCATGTCGGCGACGAATCGGCCTGCCGTCGAACCCGGATCGAAGAATCGATAGTTGGCCGTTTTGCCGTTTGCTGCGTCCATCACAAAAATGCCGCGCCCTTGCGTGACGCCGTCGCAGGCGTTGGCAGCGCCGTCCTCGCAGTTGTCGTAGCCGGCACCGAAGGCGACCAGCGTGGTGGTTGCCGTTCCGATCTTCGCGCGGATGGCGACCGGCGTGGACCAAGTCTGGCCCAGGCTGCTATCGTCGGTGAACTTCCACATCAGCGTCGGTTGATTGACGCCAGTGCCAGGCTTTTTCGTTGCATCGAACGCATAGACCGCGCGCCCGCCGCGGCGCATGGTCGGATAGATCCACAGCTTGCTCAGTGCGCCGCCGGTCACTTCCTGGTAGCCGCCGATGGAGCCGTCGAAGAAGTAGGTCTTCGGCGCGGCGCCGGGGACCGTCACTCCGGGATAGCTGATGACCGGAGTGTTCGAATGCACCCGATCCAGCAGATTCCAGTGTTCCGGCGCAATGAAGGCCCAGAGCTCGTTGCCGGCGCCGGGGCCGGTCTGGTTGCCGCTGACTGCGTGCAACATGCCGTCGCCGGCACCATAAAACACCACGACGTCGTTCGTGCTGCCCGAGCCGTAGTTCACCGCGAGGGGCCGCGAATGAACCACTTCGCCGTGCACCGTCGGCCGAGTGGTGGGCCCCGGAGCTGTCGCGGTCGCGTAAGTCGTGGTGACCAGCGTGCCGGTCGAGTCGACGGTACTGTTGCCGTCGCCGACATTCTCGCCCCGTGCCCATTGGACCAAGGTCGCGCTGGTGGTGCCTTGGCTCAGGCTCGTGCTGGGGATCGTCACGTTCGTCGTGTTGAAGTCGACCACGGAACCGCAGGCGATGGTTGTGCAAGTCCGGATGTTGCGGGCGGCATGCCCGAGTTTGCGCAGCTGCTGAGCGCTGCCTCCCCGTTCGACGATCGGACCGTCGGGCGCATCGGAGTACTTGTTGAAATCGGCGTAAGTCGCGTCGTCTCCGCAACTCGACTCAGTCCCGGTCACGCTCTGCCAATACGTGTCGCTGTCGGTCGTCCAGTAGCTCTTCGCGCAATTCCGGATGAAGCCGCTTCCCGAGTCGACGGCTTGCTTGCCAACGGAGTCGGCGAGGAAGAGCGCGTTGTCCTGGAGCGCGAACTGGTACTGCTTCATGTTGCCGGCCCAGCGCTGATAGGCCTTTTCGTGCGGCCGGAAAACGCCCATGAACACCTGGTTCAGGAAGGTGCCCTGGGCATTCACGCTCACCGGCAGCGAGGCGGACGCAAACACGCTGTTGACCGACGCGATCTGCATCAAAGTTTCCTTCAGCGCGTTGATCAGCGCCATCAGGTCGCCACCCACGGAATAGTAGCCTCCGGCGTCGTTTCCAGGGAGACTGCCTTGGCCGACCGCCGCGATGGTCTGAAGCAGCTTCGCCTGCTTGGCGTCCTGCGATTTGTTGTAGACGTCGATCGTGAAGGTCTGGACCCTCTGCTGGCCGTCGATCGGGCTCACGTCGGTCCTGAAGAGGAATCTGGCCCACTCGTCGGCGAAGCGGACATCGGACTTCTGATTGCTGAGAAATGGCACCGGGTAGATCTGCGGGCCCGGGTCATAGGTGAGCCGCGACATCAGCTTGTTCGTGGGAGGCGAGGCATTCGCATCGGTGCCGTATTCATATGAGGCAGGAAACCCATTGCCGATCAGGATGATGTAGTTCTTGCCACAGCTGTTCTCGCTGTTGATCGGGCTCTTGTAGGTCGTCTTCAATTCGGGTTTGGGGTCGATGAAGGCATTGGGGTCCTCCAGGGGGGTCGCCGTGCTGTAGCGTATGGGACCGAACCCCGTTGCGCCCATCGGCGATCCGGCCGTACCGGAGCCGGAAACGATAAGGTTCGGCCGCGACCAGCCGCCGAAATACTTGAAGGCCTCGTAGAAGCCAGCCCCGTAGTCGGCCGAGCCGTTAGTTTTGAAATCCGGTCCCTGGAAGTTGGAGGCGATGTTGTCCAGCCCGGCGATGATCGACTTCGCCACGTCGGTTTTTTCCGCGCACTGCGCTGCCATCGACTTGACTTCGTGCCGGATATAGCCTGGCCTGGCACTGGGGCTGTCTACCGAGCTGACGCCGTTGTTGAACATCATCAGGCCGGCATTGATGTTCAGCGCTTTGTCGGCTGGCTGGCTGCACACGAGTTGGTTGAGCACGAGTTTCAGCGCGCGAACTTCTACCAGCCCTTGCTCCAGGGGGTCCAGTTTCCCGGCGCAGGCAACTTTCGAGTTGCAGAAGATTTCGTAAACATAACTCTGGCAGGTCGTCTGCGCCGAGCCGCTGTATTTGTCGCATTTCGCGAGGACATCGGAGTACGCCCATGCTTGGGACTGGGCCGCCCAGTTCGAGGTGTTGTCGAGATAGAAGAGAACATTGGGCGCTGACGCGCTCCCGCCGCTCACATACAGGTCGATGTCTTCGGCAGCAGCCCGCGAATGCAGCACGAGGGCGGCGAGGATCGCCAGGACAAGTCGGAAGGCAAGGGTGTTCATCGGTGACCTTTTTTTCTGGCTATCGCGATCAAGAGCAGTCGCCGGCAAGCGACGTGATGTCCGTGCGAACCTCGACGCCCTGCTGGACGACCGGTACGGCGTTCAGCAGCTTCGGATCGTTCGCTTGCGCCTGCATGTCGTACAACACGGTCCCACAAAGCGAATCGTCGGAGGGGGAACCTGCCTTCGACGGATCGACGATCGTCAGGCCGGTGGAGCCGCCGCCGCCGAAGCAGGAGACGTCCGTCGCGGCCACGTAGGAGATACCAGCCGGATCTTTCTTGATAAGTTCCGCATTCTTGAGCACGCGGGCACGTTTGCATTCGAGGTTCTTGACCGTGACCTTTGTCGAAGCGGCTTTGCTGTCGGCGTCGCTGTCGTCTGTCTGGCTCGTGCCGAGATTGACGGTGACGGTCGTGCCTCCTGTGCCTTTGTATGGATCCCAGTTGGTGTAGGGCTGATTCAACACCGTGTCGAGCGCGTAGTTCGCTGCCGCGACCGCCTCGGTTCGCACCTGCTCATTGTTGACAATCTGGGTATGGCGCATGGACAGCCGGATCACGCTGACCGCGACGAGGCTGACCATCAGCAGCATCACCATGCCGATCATCAGTACAGCGCCGGACTGGGCGCGGTGCGCTCGGCGGACAGAGGTCATCTTCATGATTCGCGGCGCGCCTTCGGGGTGACGAACGAGATATAGGTGCTGTAGACGCGCCGCTTCGGGTTGCCGACGGCGTTTGCGGCAACTGGGACGGTGGTGTCCGCGCCGAGCACGAAACTCGCGGCATTCTTGGTGTTCTGGCTCGGATCGCTGGAGCGGGCCAGCAGCCAGATTCGTACACCAATGACTTGCGTCCAGTCCGTATTGGGCGGCGGAGCTGGCAGCCAGTTCGGCGCAGGCGCGAACACGTCGGGCGTTCCGTCTGGAGGGGCGCTTGTGTCGAAAGCGTACTCGATTTGCATCTGCTCGATGTTCTCGACCAACACCACTGGCTTAGGGAGCGCGCCGCTGAGTGGTATGTCTTGATAGCTCAGCTCGTTCGCCGCGCTGACATAGTAGATACGGCGAACGAGTTTGCGCTTCGGTGCCGGCGTGCCGGGGCCGGCACAGGTCTTGGTTTGAAGCGTGAAGTCTGTCGAATCGCCCGGCAAGAGCTTGAACGGCGTCGCGCTGTATTCGCTGCCGCATTCGGACACCTGCAAGTAGGCATCCACCTTCGGATCGGTCAGGCAACCCGGTTCGTCGACGACGCAAGTACTGGCCCGCTGAATGAAAAGCGCATCGGTTCCGGCCTTGCGCGCGATGCAAGTCGGATCGGCGTCGATATTCGCCCCTGCCGCGCTGCCAAGCCCCAGGACGTAGTAGGTCAACGAGTCTTTCCAGGAAAGTTGGTCTGGGTCTGCGTTGGGGAGGTCTAGGTTCGCGACCCCGGTCTGGCACATCGCCTTCGCAGCCAGGGCAGACGTGTTGATCGGCGTGACGGCGGCCGCCGGTGCGGCCAGCGTTCCGTAGAACCCCGTCTGCGACAACTCGCGGCTCAGAACGTCAAGGGCATAGCGCCCGTTCTCATTCACCTCCGCACTCCGTTCGACCTCGCTTCGGGACCGGCTGCTGCCGGCGAACAGGACACTCATGGCTGCGACGATCAGCAGGCCGATGACGAGCGCGATCATCAACTCGATGAGCGTGAGCCCTCGCTGGCGATGGCAGCGGGCTCCTGGGGTCGACGCAAGGGCTCGGCGGTACATGTCGGTCCTCAAGATGACTTGGTCAGGTTCGGCACCAGCACGCGGACCGTTACGCCGCGCCGCAGACCGACGCCGAAATTCACATCGCTGGCGCAGACATTCTTACCAGCCGGAGAATCCTCGGCGGGTTCGGCACTCGGCGATTTACCTTGCCACACGACCGTGACGTAGATGTCGGCCAGTGCGTTGTTCTCCGCCGGGACGACCCGGATCAGGCAGCCGCGGGCGCCGATCATGGCTCCGACCTTCGAGGTGCCTTCCATGGCCGCCGCGCCCTGCAGCGCTTGCCCCCACTGACACATTTCGAATTTCGCCTCCGCCAGCGGAAGGCCCGCTCCCCCGACGCAGACGGAACCGGTGCTGAAGTCTTTGGCATTCTCGCCCGAACCCACGTAAACACTGCCGTTGGTGGAACTGACGGCATCAGCGAGATAGCCGCCGACGATGGCCCGCGAATCGGTCAGACGGCCCTGCATTTCACGGACCAGCGAAAGCGCCTCGCCACGCTGGTAAGACTCGAATTCCATGACGGCCGCCCTGGCCTGCATTCCGATCACGCCCAGAAGGCCCAGCAGCATCACGGCGATCGTCACCAGCACTTCGATCAGCGTGAAGCCGCGCATACCGGTCATTCGGGTTCGGAACATGATGTCGATTGGGTGATGGCCCGGCCACTGGCAGAAATGCAGACCCAACGATTGACGTTGGCAGACGGGACCCGGAGCTTGATCGAGGACGGACCGCCAGAGGTCAGCCGGCCGGAGGAGTTGAAGACGAACAGCAGGTTGCCGCCCGTCGAGGTGGTGGATACCACGGAGGAGGAGCCCATCTGTTGATGGAGCGCGGTACCCGTTCCGTCGCTGCTCTGGGTGATCTTCCAGTCCCCGACAGCGGTGTCGCCCCCCGAGTTCGTGAATTTGAATGCCACCTTGTCATTGCGCTTGAGTGCCTCGCTGCGAGCGACCCATAGCGATTCATTCAGCGCCGAGGCGACCGACTTGATGCGCTGCGTTGCAATCAGCTGCTGGAACGAGGGCGCGGCCAGCGCCGCCAGGATGGCGACGACTGCCAGGGTCATCATCAACTCGATGGCCGTGAAGCCGCCCTGGCGAACGCGCCGCGTGGCGCGCCGAACTTGGGTCAATGCCTCCGGGTTTGCCATCGCGTCACTTGCCCCAGTAACCCGAGGCGTCCGGCGTCTTGACGCCGGTGTCGGTGATCGTGATCTCCAGCTCGTTCGACACCGCCTGGCTCCCTGCCGGAGTGGCCTTTGCCGTGAAGCCGCCCGACTTGCAGTCAACCGGAGAGCAAACGACCTCGATCGTGTAGGCCGTCTGGATTTCGGCAGGCATCGTGAAACCGATATCCGCCTGCGCGTTGGTGTACACACGCCGGTCCAGGAGGTAGGTTTGTTCCTTGCTGACCAGATCCATCAAGGCCGCCTGCGCGGTCGCCCGCTTCCCCTTGCGGATGTACGACGCATAGGACGGGTATGCGATGGCCGCCAGGATCGCGACGATCGCGACGGTGATCATCACCTCGATCAGCGTGAAGCCGCGCGCCCGCCCGCCCCAAGGGACATTCGAGCTTGCCGTCGTCGACGCCATCGGCATCCGTTCCAGAGACTGAACCATCGGGCTGCATCCTCCATCGCGCGGCCCTCGACCCTTGAATCGGATCAAAGGCACGCCGCGGGAAATAATTTCAAAATGTCACAAAGTACAAGTGGATGTGAAATTATCACATTTGGTAGATATCAGGCTCTACCTACGCAGCCGTTTCGTGGGAAAGGTGACGAAAGGCCCATTTCGACCGACAGGCGGTTCACCTTCATCAACATCGGCGGCGAGAGACGTACAGGGCGGAGGCCGGCGCCGTTTGCCGAAAGCCTCGACCGGCGCACCGGCCGGACTCAACGATGGATTCGCAAGGTCTCCGGCGTCCTGAGTTCAAACGCAGGCGCGTCGAGATCGGCCACGCGCATCGACTCGCCCTGGTCCGGGTACTGCCGGATCGCCCGCCCCGCATAGTCCCATTCGGCGAAGTGGCAGGGGTCGTAGAAGCCCCCTTGCCACAGGCGCTCGGGCGCGAAGCGGAAGGCGCCCTTGGGGGCATGCCGGGCCACGCACCCCAGGACCGGACTCACCAGGGAGTAGACAAAGAACGCGGGGCGATCCGCCGGGATCGGGCGCTGGCTCCAGGTGTTCGGGGTTTGCGCCTGAAGGTCGTCGAGCATCTCGCCGGTCGTGCGCACGAGGGCGAAGGGCGCGTCGTTCCACATGAAGAACTTCGGGGCACCGGCAGGGATGCCGCCCACCGGAATGTCCAGGTAGGGCGCGGCCTTGCTCGCCCCCGGCATGGGAAGATCCGTCACCAGGAAGACCACGCCAACACCGACCCCCACCCCGACCAGGGCGGCGAGAAAGGCCCGGCGTCTGTCCATCGGAGCAATCTAGCACCGCGCCGCCTTCGCAGCAGGCAAAAGGGCCAGCCCGCCTTGAAATGCCACAAAACACCCTTATCATTAGCACTCGTTGGAGTTGAGTGCTAACAGCACCCGCTTCACAACGAATGTGGCGCCGGCACCACGCCGTAGCCCAAGCCAAACCCCCGTTCCTATCAGGAGATGCAATGAAACTTCGTCCTTTGCACGATCGCGTGATCGTCAAGCGCATTGAAAGCGAAACCAAGACCGCCTCGGGCATCGTGATCCCCGACAACGCCGCCGAGAAGCCTGATCAAGGCGAAGTTCTGGCCGTCGGTCCTGGCAAGAAGAACGACAAGGGCGAACTCAGCGCAATGAGCGTCAAGGTCGGCGACCGCGTCCTGTTCGGCAAGTACAGCGGCCAGACCGTCAAGGTCGATGGCGACGAACTGCTGGTCATGAAGGAAGACGACCTGTTCGCAGTGGTTGAGAAGTAATTTCTCAAGCCCTCATCCCCCAAACAACTGAATTCGGAGAAATCTCATGGCAGCAAAAGACGTAGTCTTCGGCGGTGAAGCCCGCGCGCGCATGGTCGAAGGTGTCAACATCCTCGCCAACGCAGTCAAAGTGACCCTGGGCCCCAAGGGCCGCAACGTGGTTCTGGAGCGCTCGTTCGGCGCCCCCACCGTGACCAAGGACGGCGTGTCCGTCGCCAAGGAAATCGAACTCAAGGACAAGCTCCAGAACATGGGCGCCCAGCTCGTGAAGGAAGTGGCTTCCAAGACTTCGGACAACGCCGGCGACGGCACCACCACCGCGACCGTGCTGGCCCAGGCCATCGTTCGCGAAGGTTTCAAGCTGGTGGCTGCCGGCATGAACCCGATGGACCTGAAGCGCGGCATCGACAAGGCGGTCACCGCCCTGGTCGCCGAGCTGAAGAAGGCTTCCAAGCCCACGACCACCTCGAAGGAAATCGCGCAAGTCGGCTCGATCTCGGCCAACAGCGACGAAACCATCGGCAAGCTCATCGCTGACGCGATGGACAAGGTCGGCAAGGAAGGCGTGATCACCGTCGAAGACGGCAAGTCGCTGGACAGCGAACTCGACGTCGTCGAAGGCATGCAGTTCGACCGCGGCTACCTGTCGCCCTACTTCATCAACAACCCCGAGAAGCAATCGGCGTTGCTGGACAACCCCTTCGTGCTGCTGTTCGACAAGAAGATCAGCAACATCCGCGATCTGCTGCCGACGCTGGAGCAAGTCGCCAAGGCCGGCCGTCCGCTGCTGATCATTGCCGAAGAAGTCGAAGGCGAAGCCCTGGCGACCCTGGTCGTGAACACGATCCGCGGCATCCTGAAGGTCGTGGCCGTCAAGGCGCCTGGCTTCGGCGACCGCCGCAAGGCCATGCTCGAAGACATCGCCATCCTGACGGGCGGCAAGGTCATCGCTGAAGAAGTGGGCCTGACCCTCGAGAAGGTGACGCTGGCCGACCTCGGCCAAGCCAAGCGCATCGAAGTGGGCAAGGAAAACACCATCATCATCGACGGCGCCGGCGCCGCTGGCGACATCGAAGCCCGCGTCAAGCAAGTGCGCGTGCAGATCGAAGAAGCGACCAGCGACTACGACCGCGAAAAGCTGCAAGAGCGCGTGGCCAAGCTGGCCGGCGGCGTTGCAGTGATCAAGGTCGGCGCTGCCACCGAAGTCGAAATGAAGGAAAAGAAGGCTCGCGTCGAAGACGCCCTGCACGCCACCCGCGCTGCAGTGGAAGAAGGCGTGGTTGCCGGTGGTGGCGTGGCCCTGCTGCGCGCCAAGCAAGCCGTGGGCGACAAGCTCAAGGGCGACAACGCTGACCAGGACGCCGGCATCAAGCTGGTGCTCAAGGCCATCGAAGCGCCGCTGCGCGAGATCGTCAACAACGCCGGCGGCGAAGCCTCGGTGGTCGTGAACGAAGTGTTGGCCGGCAAGGGCAACTACGGCTTCAACGCCGCCAACGACACCTACGGCGACATGCTCGAGCTGGGCATCCTGGACCCGACCAAGGTGACCCGCACCGCACTGCAGAACGCAGCCTCGGTCTCCTCGCTGCTGCTGACGACCGAAGCCATGGTCGCTGACGCACCGAAGGAAGAAGGCGGCGCTGGCGGCGGCATGCCCGACATGGGCGGCATGGGTGGCATGGGCGGCATGGGGATGTAATCCCCCGGCCCCGGCTGCCACAGCCAAGCCAAGAAGCCCCGCAGTGAAAGCTGCGGGGCTTTTTTACGTCAGCAGGAACGAGAACACGGCCCCCTTCTCGGGCCGAGGCAGGAGCCGGATGTCGCTGCCATGAAGCTGCAGGATGCGCTGCACGATGACCAGCCCGAGCCCGCCGCTGCGGCCACCGGCCGACGAGAACACCGGTCGCGTGAACAGTGCCGTGCGCAAATCGTTCGGGATGCCGGGCCCGGTGTCGCTGATCTCGACCCGCACACCCTCCTTGTCCTGCCGCAGCTGCACCGCGATCTCGCCGCCCGCGGGCGTATGGCGGATCGCGTTGTCGAGCAGGTTGGCGAGCACGCGCTCGATCATGCCGAGGTCGGCGGTCACGCCCGGCAGGTCCGGCGCGATGTCGGCCACCAGCCGCTGCTGCCGCGCCTCGGCCGCCAGCTCGAACTTCTGGAACACGTCCTGCACCAGGTCGGCCAACGCGAAGGTCTCCTTCTCGGGCTTGACGACGCCATACTCCAGCCGCGCCAGCTCGAACAGCTCCTGCGACAGCCGCGAGACCTTGCGGCTTTGCGCCAGCGCGATCTCGAGGTAGCGGCGGCGCTCGGCGACGTCGAGCGTATCGGCCTTGACCCACAGCGTCTCGAGATAGCCATGCAATGAAGTGAGCGGCGTGCGCAGGTCGTGCGAGATGTTGGCGAACAGTTCGCGCCGCTGCTGGTCCTGCTGCGTGAGCTCGCGCCATTGCTCGGCGATGCGCTGCGTCATCTGGACGAACGCTTGTGAGAGCGCGGCGATCTCGTCGCCGCCGCGGCGGGTCCGCTCGAACGTCGGCCCGGCGTCCTGCAGCGTCGCCACGCCATCGGCCTCGAACCTGCGTACCGCCCCGGTCAATTCGCGCAGCGGGCGCGTGATCAGATGAAATGCCGCCAACCCGGCCAGCAGGCCCAGCAGCGCGACCAATGCCACCGACCACAACGTCGTTCGCAGGACGTTGCTCGCCGCAGCGTCGGCCAGGAGCGCGTCGCGCTCCTCGCCCGACAGCACCACATAGACATAGCCGACCTCGCGGCCGTCGATGCGCAGCGGCGCGGCGCTGAACACCTTGCGGGTGCCTTCGCGGCGCGGATCGTCGCCGACGATCGGCAAGGGGGCGCCGTCGAGCAGCCGGCGAATCGGCGCCACGTCGACCCTGTCCCGCTTCAGGTGCCCGGGCGGCGCGGCCTGGGCCTGGATCCGGCCGTCGAGCCCGAGCAGGTAGACCTCGACGCTCGGATTGACGGCCATCAGCTTGTCGAACAGATCACGCACCGCCGCCTGGTTGAGCCCGTCGCGCTCCATCAGGGTCGAGTTCTGCGCGATGTGCGCCGCCAGCCCGCCGGAAAGACGCTGCATCACCTCCTGCTCGTAGCGCCCGCTGGCCTGCATCTGCAGCCAGACCGAGGCGCCGCAGCAGGCGAGCAGCAGCACGGCGAACACCGCCGAGAGGCGGCGCGACAGGCTGCTGCGAAAGAGGCTCATGCCCCGCCCTCCGGTCCGGCCAGCTTGTAGCCGCGCCCCCAGACCGTGAGGATGCGGCTGGGCTGGGCGGGGTCGGCCTCGATCTTCATGCGCAGCCGGTTGATGTGGGTGTTGACCGTGTGCTCATAGCCGTCGTGCTGGTAGCCCCAGACCTGGTTCAGCAGGTCGAGGCGCGAGAACACACGGCCCGGATGGCGGGCGAAGAAATGCAGCAGGTCGAATTCGCGCGGCGTGAGTTCGACCGGCTTGCCGTCGACCTGCACCTCACGCGCGACCGGATCGATGCAGAGACGACCGATGTCCAGGCGCCCCGCCTCCATCCGCGCATTGCGTGCCAGCGCGTCGCTGCGGCGCAGCAGGGCCCGGACCCGCGCCACCAGTTCCAGCACCGAGAACGGCTTGGCCAGGTAGTCGTCGGCGCCGAGTTCGAGGCCCAGGATGCGGTGCACCTCGCTGGAGCGGGCGCTGGTGATGATGATCGGCGTGTAGCGCGTCATGGCCCGGGCCCGGCGGCAGATTTCGAGCCCGTCGATGCCCGGCAGCATCAGGTCGAGGATCAATGCGTCCCAGCTGCCGCGCTCGAGTTCGCGCATGCCGGCGTCGCCGTCGGCCGCATGCGTGATGGCGTAGCCCTCGTCCTGCAGGTGCATGCGCATCAGCTCGGCGATGTGGGCATCGTCCTCGACGATCAAGACGCGTTTGGCGGGCTCCATGGAATCGGATTGTGCGGCGATATCGACGGCGCATTTGTCACGATTAATTGAACTCTTCGTGATGAATCGGCCACCGGGTACGGCCAACAATCCGCCCCATGCAACGCGAACTCCCGCCCGCCGGCCACGCACCGATCCATCCGCTGTGGATGCGCATCACGCATTGGCTCAACGCCCTTGCGGTGCTGGTGCTGGTCACCAGCGGCTGGCGCATCTACGACGCCTCGCCGCTGTTCGACTTCGAGATACCGGCCTCGATCACGCTGGGCGGCTGGCTCGGCGGCGCGCTGCAATGGCACTTCGCCGCGATGTGGCTGCTGGCGATCAACGGGCTGGTCTATCTCGCGCTCAACGTGGCGAGCGGGCGGCTGCGCGCCAGGTTCTTCCCGCTGTCGCCGGCCGGCATCTGGCAGGACCTGCTCGCCGCCCTGCGCGGCCGTCTCTCGCATGCCGACCCGCGCTGCTACAACCACGTGCAGCGCCTGGCCTACCTGTTCGTGATGGTCGACATCACGGTGCTCGTCCTCTCGGGCCTGGTGCTCTGGAAATCGGTCCAGTTTCCGGGCCTGCGCGAACTGCTGGGCGGCTACGAGGCGGCCCGCCGCATTCACTTCTTCGCGATGGCCGCGCTCGTGGCGTTCGTCGCCGTGCACCTCGTGATGGTGGCGCTGGTGCCGCGCACGCTGCTCACGATGCTGAGCGGCCACAGCAAGGAGAGAGCATGAAGATCTTCAAGCGCCCCGCCCTCGCCACCCTGCTCGAGGTGGACGGCGACGCCGTGCTGGCCGAGGCGCGCAAGCGGATCGGACGCCGCATCGAGCAACCCGCGCGGCGAGCCTTCCTGCAGCGCTCGCTGACGCTGGGCGGCCTGTCGCTGCTGAGCGGCTGCAGCATCAGCGACAACGCCACGGTCGAGGCGGCGCTGGCCCGGATCTCGCGCTTCAACGATGCGGCGCAAGCCTGGCTGTTCGATCCGAACCGGCTGGCGCCGACCTATCCCGAGTCGATGATCACACGGCCGTTTCCGTTCAACGCCTACTACGGCGAGGACGAGGTTCGCGAAGTCGACGAAGCCGGCTACCGGCTCGAAGTCACCGGCCTGGTCGCCGACAAGCGCCGCTGGACCCTGGCCGATCTGCGCGCGATGCCGCAGCAGGACCAGGTCACGCGCCACATCTGCGTCGAGGGCTGGAGCGCGATCGGCAAATGGGGCGGCGTGCCCTTCGCCGATTTCCTGCGCAAGGTCGGCGCCGACACGAGCGCCAGGTACGTCGGTTTCAAGTGCGCCGACGACTACTTCACCAGCATCGACATGCCCACGGCGCTGCACCCGCAGACCCTGCTCACGCTGACCTACGACGGCCAGCCGCTGCCGCCGAAATACGGCTTCCCGATGAAGCTGCGCATGCCCACCAAGCTGGGCTACAAGAACCCGAAGCACATCCAGGCGATCTTCGTCACCAACACCTACCCCGGCGGCTACTGGGAAGACCAGGGCTACAACTGGTTCGGCGGCAGTTGAGTCGATCCCGACTCGGCGCTGTTGAAAGCGCGCGGCCGTGTTCTCCTGAACCGTGCCCATTCAAAACTTCAACTCAACAGGACACTGAAATGAACAAGCTCACCGCAACGCTCCTCGCCGCTTTCGTGGCCGTCGGCTCCGCCTCGGCATTCGCCGCCGATGACATGAGCAAGGACGCGATGTCGAAGGATGCCATGGGCAAGGACGGCATGAAGAAGGACTCGATGGCGAAGGACGGCATGGCCAAGGACGGCATGGCCAAGGACGGCATGGCCAAGGACAGCATGAAGAAGGACGGCATGAAGAAGGATTCGATGGCCAAGGACAGCATGTCCAAGGATGGGATGGCCAAGGACGAAATGAAGAAGTAGCCGCGCGTTCCAACCCACGCCCGCTCGGATCCACAGGATTTCGCGGGCGAGTACGATCGATCGGCCCCAAGCGGCTGCCGCCGCCGCATCAGGCCTCATGCAAGGAGCAACACCGGTATGACCCCACTCTCATCGACACCCGCGGACCCACGCGGCACGCCGTTCGCAAGGCTGTCCCGACGCCCCGTGCTGGCCGTGCTGGCACTCGCCGCAGGTGCGGCGCTCTGGCGCGTCGCGCCCTCGTTCGCGGCCGAGGCGGCCGTGGTGATCCCCCCACCCGCCGAAGACCCGCCGGCCGCGCCGGGCGCCAGTGTGGAGACCGCAGTGATCGCGGGCGGCTGCTTCTGGGGCGTTCAAGGCGTCTTCCAGCACGTCAAGGGCGTCACCGGCGCGGTATCGGGATATGCCGGCGGCCAGGCCTCGACGGCCAGGTACGACGAGGTCGGATCGGGCCGCACCGGCCATGCCGAGGCGGTCCGCATCACCTACGACCCGAAGCAGATCAGCTACGCGCAACTGCTGCAGATCTACTTCTCGGTGGCCCACGATCCGACCCAGCTGAACCGCCAGGGCCCCGATACCGGCACCCAATACCGCTCGACGATCTTTACGGCCAACCCCGAGCAGGCGCGCATCGCCAAAAGCTACATCGCGCAGCTCGACCGCGCCAAGGTGTTCGGCAAGCCGATCGCGACCACCCTCGAGCCGCTCAAGGCCTTCTACCCGGCGGAGGCGTACCACCAGGATTTCATGACCCGCCACCCCGACCACCCCTACATCGCGATCAACGATCTGCCGAAGGTCGACAACCTGAAGAAGGTGTTTCCGGCCAGCTACCGCCCGAAGGCGGTGCTGGTGGGCGCCGGCGGCTGACGGCTCAGACGCTGGCCGGCACGGGCGCGACGGGCGGCCCGTAGACGTTCGATTCGGGCTGGCCCGGTTGAACCATGAAATAGAGCAGCACCAGGGTGCCGATGACCGGGATCAGCCCGAGCAACAGGAACCAGGCGCTTCTGCCGACGTCATGCAGGCGGCGCGCGCCGGCCGCGAGCAGCGGCAGCAGGAAGACCAGCACCACCAGGTAGTAGGCGACCTCGTGGATGAAGCCGGCGACGAAGGCCACGACCACATAGGCCAGGATGAACCACCAGTACTCGGGCCGGCTCGCCCGGCCGGAAAAGTCGGTGTACTTGCGAAAGCAGGTCTGAACGGCCTGTTGAAAGTTCATGAACAACTCCTCTTGATGAGCCCCACGGGGAAATCCCGTGGTCATCATAGCCAGAGGCTACCGATCCTCGATGACGCTTATGCGCGCTGGCGCAGGCGCGCCAGCAGCCCGGCCGTGGAGGCATCCAGGCCCTCGGCATCGCCCGAGGCCAGGCGCGGCTCGATGTCCTTGGCCAGCACCTTGCCGAGCTCGACGCCCCACTGGTCGAAGCTGTTGATGCCCCACAGGGCGCCGCTGGTGAACACGCGATGCTCGTAGAGCGCAAGGAAGGCGCCCAGCGACTCCGGCGTCAGTTGCTCGAAGACGAAGAAAGTGCTGGGCCGGTTGCCCGGAAAATCCTTGTGGCCGCCGGCGTCGGCCTGGCCGACCATCAGTGCCTGCGCCTGCGCCAGCGCATTGGCAAGCAGCTTGGCATGGTGGCCCGGCAGGTCGTGCGCGGCGTCGCGCACCGCAATGAACTCCAGCGGCGTCACGTCGGTGCCCTGGTGCAGCATCTGGAAGTAGGCGTGCTGGCCATTGGTGCCCGGTTCGCCCCACAGCACCGGGGAAGTGCCGAAGGCCAGCGGCCGACCGTCCATGTCGACCCGCTTGCCGTTGCTTTCCATCTCGAGTTGCTGCAGGTAGGCCGGCAGGCGCTTGAGCGCGCTGTGGTACGGCGCGATGCTGCGGCTCGTGAACAGGTGGAAGTTGCGATACCAGACGTCGAGCAAGCCCAGGCGCACGGGCAGGTTCTGCGCCAGCGGCGCGGTACGGAAATGCTCGTCCATCGCGTGGGCGCCGGCCAGCAGACCGCGAAAGCCCTCGGCCCCGATCGCCAGCGCGATCGGCAGCCCGATCGCCGACCACAGCGAATAGCGCCCACCGACCCAGTCCCAGAAGCCGAAGGTGGTCTCGATGCCGAAGGCCCGCGCCGCTTCGACGTTGGTCGTGAGCGCGGCGAAGTGACGCGCCACGTCGACGCCGCCCGACTGCTCGAACCAGCGCCGGGCCGACTGCGCATTGGTCATCGTCTCCGCGGTCGTGAAGGTCTTCGAGGCGATCAGGAACAGCGTGTGCTCGGGCGCCAATCCGCGCAGGATGCCGGCGAGCTCATGGCCGTCGACATTCGAGACGAAATGGAAGCGCTTGCCCGGCGCCGCGAACTGCGCGAGCGCCAGCACCGCCATCTGCGGCCCGAGGTCGGAACCGCCGATGCCGATGTTGACCACGTCGGTGATCGTGTGGTCGGCGCGAACCTCCTCGGCATAGGCGAGCATCGCGGCCAGCGTGGACTGCACCTCGCCGAAGGGGCCTGCCAGCGCCCCGGTCGCCGGGTCGGAAGGCGGCCGCCGGAGCAGGGTGTGGAGCACCGCACGGTCTTCGGTGGCGTTGATGTGCCGGCCCGCGAACATCGCGTCCCGGTGCGCCTCGAGCCCGCACTCGCGCGCCAGCGCCAGCAGCAGTTCCTCGGTCCGGGCATCGACCAGGTTCTTCGACAGGTCGGCGAAAACGAAGGGCGCAGACTGGCTCAGCGTCTCGAAGCGCTTCGGGTCGGCGGCGAAAGCCTCGCGCAGCGTGAAGCGCCGGCCCGCTTCGTCGTAGTGCGCCTGCAGCGCACCCCAGGCCTTCGTCTGGTCGCAGCGAACGCGTGTCATCACGCCTCCATCAATTTTTCGAGCTTCACGGCATCGGCGGCGAAGGCGCGGATGCCTTCGGCCAGCTTCTCGGTGGCCATCGCGTCCTCGTTCAACGCGTAGCGAAAGGCGGCCTCGTCGAGCACGACCTTCGGGAGCTCCAGGCGTTTCGCCGCTTCGGCGTCGAGCGCGTGCGCGAGCGGCGCCTCGCCGGCGGCCAACTCGGCCAGCAACTCAGGGCTGATGGTCAGCAGGTCGCAGCCGGCCAGTGCGGCGATCTGGCCGACGTTGCGGAAGCTGGCTCCCATCACCTCGGTCGCGATGCCGTTCTTCTTGTAGTAGTCGAAGATCTGGCGCACCGATTTCACGCCCGGATCGTTGACTCCGGCGTTGGCGGCCTCGTCCCATTGGCCGCCCTGCGACTTCTTGTGCCAGTCGTAGATGCGGCCGACGAAAGGCGAGATCAGTTGCACCCCGGCCGCACCGCAGGCCACGGCCTGGGCGAACGAGAACAGCAGCGTCAGGTTGCAATGGATGCCCTTCTGCTCGAGCTGGCGAGCCGCCTCGATGCCTTCCCAGGTGGAGGCGATCTTGATCAGCACGCGCTGGCCGACATCGATGTCCTGCTCCCGATAGAGCGCCACGATGCGCTCGGCGCGGGCGATGGTGGCCTGCGTGTCGAAGCTCAGCCGCGCATCCACCTCGGTCGACACCCGGCCCGGGATGATCGACAGGATCTCGGTGCCGAAGCGCACCAGCAGGCGGTCGATCACCTCGTCGATCGGCGCGCCCCTGTGCTTTTTCACCACCTCGTCCAGCAAGGGACGGTAGTCGGCCTTCTGGACCGCCTTCAGGATCAACGACGGATTGGTGGTCGCGTCCCGTGGCTTGAACTGGGCGAGCTGGCGGAAATCACCGGTGTCTGCAACCACGGTGGTCCATTGGCGGAGGGCGTCGAGTTGGTTCATGCGGCCATTATCCCGCCGCAGCACTACGTGGCGTGTGGTCCCTGGCTGACGCGACGCCGGCGCGCAGGCGTCTAGTCTCGTGTTTCGATTGGTCGCCTCCCGGAGGAATCCCATGTCATTTCGCGCCCACCCTGCACCACCGCCGGCTGTTTTCGACGGTCGCGCCCACAACGCCTCGATCGGCACCCTGGCGGCCGCCTTCTGCGTCGGCGGCGTCCTGACGCTGCTGGCGCTCTCCAACACCCGTACGGCGCGCGTCGAGGCGATCGCCGGCCCGGCGGACGGCGCGCCGCTGATGCGTGCACCGCTCCAGGTGGTGGCCCCGGTCGACCTCAAGCGCTATGCCGGCCTGTGGCACGAGCAGGCACGCCTGCCCAACCGATTCGAGGCAGGGTGCACCGGCCCCGTGACGGCCGAATACACCCCGCTGGCCGACGGCACCGTGGAGGTGCGCAACCGCTGCATCCTGGCGAATGGCCGTGTCGATGAAACCGTGGGGTCTGCGCGCGTGGTGCCGGTCGCCGGCCAGCCCGGCGCCGGCCGGTTCGAGGTGCGCTTCGCGCCCGAGTGGCTCGGCTGGTTGCCGCTGGTGTGGGGCGACTACTGGATCCTGAAGCTCGATCGCGACTACCAGGTGGCGCTGATCGGCACGCCGAACCGCCAGTCCCTGTGGGTGCTCTCGCGCGAGCCTCGGCTCGACGGCGCCGCGCTCCAGGCCGAACTCGACTACGCCCGCACGCTGGGCTTCGACGTCGACAGGGTCGAACTGAGCGGCAGGTAGGCGGCGAGCTGCGCCGGCAAGGCGCTCGGCCGCTCGCAATGGATGGCCGCCCAGCCGAGCTCTCGCGCCGCCAGCACGTTGGCCGGCGAGTCGTCGATGAAGACGGTCTGCGGGGCCGCCAGCCGGTACCGCGTCGCCAGCAGCTGGTAGATTTCACGCTGCGGCTTGATCATGCGCACATCACCCGAGAAGATGCCGCCGTCGAACCACCGGAAGAACGGATGGCGGTACTCCAGCACCCGCGCATAGGGCGAGGGCATGTTCGAAAGGTAGTACAGCCGCAGATCCTCGCCCGCGTCCCGGCGCGCCCGCAGCCCCGCCAGCAGTTCCACCGTGACCGCGATCGGTTCGAGCCGCTCGCCCATCGGCGCCAGCACCTCGCTGAGCCGGTCGGCCGGCAGCGCGAGGCGCAGCGCCATGCGGCCGATGGCGTCATCGAGGCTGTGGGTGCCGCGATCGAAGCCCAGCCAGTCCTCGTGATGGAACATCTGCCGCGCCAGCGCGTGCGCGGCGTCCGCCGTCGGGGCGTGGGGCGCCAGTTGGGTTTGAACCAGGGCCACGGGCTCCCAGCTCAGGAGCACGGCTCCCAGATCGAAAACGACATTCATGCGGTCACGGGTACGACGGAAACGCCATGGCTGGCGAGGGACAGGGTGGTCTGCGCGCCGGCGGCCAGGGGTCGCGCGAGATCGCTCGACACCACGAACACCGGGCCCAGCGCGGTGTCGAAAGCATATTCGTAAAAGCTGCCGAGGTAGGCCGACTTGCGCAGGGTCGCGGGCAGGCCGATGGCGGCGCCGATCACCCAGGCCTCGGGCCGCACCGCGACCTTGACGAAGCCCGGCGGCAGGTCGTGGCGCGGCGTCAGGGTCAAGGGGCCCAGCTCGACCCGGCCGTCGGGCTGCGCGAGCGCCGGGAACACCATCGCCTCGCCCATGAAACCGGCCACGAATTCGCTCGACGGATGGCCGTAGAGCTGCTCGGGCGTGCCCTGCTGCGCAATCACGCCGTGGTCCATCACGATGATCTGGTCGCTGACCGCGAGCGCCTCGCTCTGGTCGTGCGTGACGTAGGCGACGGTCAATCGCAGGCGCTGCTGCAGGCTGCGGATCTCCTCGCGCATCTCGCGGCGCAGGCGGGCGTCGAGGTTGGAGAGCGGCTCGTCGAACAGCAGCACGGCCGGCTCGAGCACCAGCGCGCGCGCCAGCGCCACACGCTGCTGCTGGCCGCCCGACAACTCGCTCGGCAGGCGTTCGTCGAAACCGACCAGCCCGACCCCCCGGAGCGCCTCGCGGGCGCGCGCCGCGGCCTCGGCCTTGCGCACCCCGCTCATCTTCAGGCCGTAGCCCACGTTCTCGATCACGTTCACGTGCGGGAACAGGGCATAGCTCTGGAACATCATGCTGACGTTGCGTTCGGCCGGCCCCAGCGTGGTGACGTCGCGGCCGCCCATCAGGATCGCGCCCGAGGTCGGCGACTCGAGCCCGGCGATCATGCGCAGCGTGGTCGTCTTGCCGCAGCCCGAAGGCCCGAGGATGGTGGTCAGCGTGCCCTCTGGCACCTCGAAGCTGATGCCTTTGACGGCCAGCGGCGCGCGCGCGTCGCTGCCGTAGCGCTTGGTGACGTTGCGCAGTTCGATGCCTTGGCTCATAGGTGTTTCCGTGTTCAGTGTGCGGCGACCGCGATGCTCGGCACGCCGGCCTTGCGTCGCCCGAGCTTGCGCTCGCCCACCAGCATCTGCACCGCCGCGATCGCGACCGACATCAGGATCATCAGCACGGTGCAGTAGGCCAGCGCGACACCGTAGTCGCCGTTGCCGACGCGGCCGATGATGTAGGTGGTGGCGAGTTCGTTCTCGGCCGTGACCAGGAAGATCACCGCGCTCACCGTGGTCATCGCGCGCACGAAACTGTAGACCAGCGCGGCCACCAGCGCCGGCTTCAGGAGCGGCAGCACCACCTTGAACAGCGTCTGCGAGGTCGAGGCGCGCAGCATCAGCGAGGCCTCGTCGAGCGAACGGTCGAGCTGCTTGAAGGCCGCCGTGCCGGCGCGCACGCCGACCGGCAGGTTCCGGAACATGAAGCACAGCACGATGATGAGACCGGTGCCGGTGAGCTCCAGCGGCGGCACATTGAAGGCGAGGATGTAGCTCACGCCCAGCACGGTGCCGGGAATGGCGAAGGCCAGCAGCGCCGCGAACTCGAAGGCGCCCTGCCCCTTGAACTCGTTGCGCGCCAGCAGCCAGGCGATCAGCAGGCCAAGCCCCGCGGTCAGCGGCGCCGAGATGCCGGCCAGCTTGAGCGTGGTGATCAGCGAGTTCCAGGCGGTACCGGCCCACACCAGGCCGAACTGCCCCCATTCGAGTGCGAACGCGGTCTTGAAGTGGTTGAGCGTGAAGCTGTAGTCGCGGCCCCAGGTCTGGACAAAGCCGCCCGCGAAGGCGAACAGGTAGACCACCACGGTGAAGGCGATCCACGGCAGCGCGATGCAGTAGATGGTGCGGCGCACGCCGTCGGGCAACGCCATCGCGATGCCGGCGTCGCCCTTGCCGCTGACCGTCGTGTAGTTCTGCTTGCCGAGCACCGCGCGCTGGAGTGCGAAGACGCCGAGCGCGAAGATCGTCAGCACCCAGGCCAGCGAGGCAGCGCGGCCCTGGTCGTACTGCGCGCCGACGATGGCGAAGAAGATGTCGGTCGACAGCACCGAGAACTGGCCGCCCACCACCACCGGGTTGCCGAAGTCCGCGATGCTCTCGATGAAGCCGACCAGGAAGGCGTTCGCGAGCCCCGGCTTGATCAGCGGCAGCGTGACCGTGAAAAAAGCGCGGCGCCGGTCGGCGCGCAGCATCTGCGCGGCTTCCTCGAGGCTCGGCGAGACGCCCTGCACCACGCCGCGCATGATCATGAAGGCGATCGGCGTGAAGGCGAAGAGCTGCGCCACCAGCACACCGGGCATGCCGTAGAACCAGCGCGTCGGCTCGATGCCGAAGGCGCTCTCGAGCAGCTGGTTGACGACGCCGGCGCGCCCGAACAGCAGGATCAGGCCGAGCCCGACCACGAACGGCGGCGTGATGATCGGCAGCAGCGCCAGCACCCGCAGCGGTCCCTGCCAGCGACGGCTGCCGCGCTCGGCCATCAGCGCCATCAGGGTGCCGAGGAAGGTGGTGCCGGTGGCCGTGAGCAGGGCCAGCACCAGCGTGTTCCAGGCCACGCCGCAGCGCACGCCGCCCGCCAGGCAGCCCAGGCCCCAGACGCGCTCGGTACCGATGCGCGCCAGGAAGGCCGCCATCGACGCGCGGCCATCTTCGTCGAGGAAGGCGCCGCCCAGCGCCTTGCTCACGGGGTAGGCAATGAACAGCGCCATCAACACGCCGCAGCCGATCACCGCGCCGGACACGAACAGGTCGCCCTTGAAGAATCCCAGCCGCGCCAGCCCGAAGGCGGCCAGCAGGATCAGCGCCGAGAGCGCGATGAAACCACCCGCGCCGATGCCGAACTGGTTGACCGGCAGTTCGCCGAGTTGCGCGTTGAGGAAGGGAAAGCTCCAGCCCCGGGCGCCGATCAGGAAGCCGCTGAGCGACAGCCCGACGGCCCCCACGGCGCCGCCCACGAGCAGCAGCCGGCCCTGGGCGCGTCCGGCCTGCAACAGGCCGCCGAGGCCACAGATGCCGAGGCCGAGGAGGCCGATCCAGAGCCAGCCGCGGCCCTGCAGCAGCGCCTGCATCAGGCCATTGGCGCCCTCGCCGGAGCCGAAGACCTGCGGGATCGCCTCCCACCAGCCGGTGTCCTGGATCGCGTACCAGGGCAGCGCGAGGTAGCCCAGCAGCGCCGCCGCGATGCAGGCCCAGACCGGGGCATTGGGGCGCCGTGACCGCATGCTGTCAGCGCGGCAGCGAGTTGACGTCCTTCTCCCAGCGCGCGATCAGCCGCTTGCGTTCGGTGCTGGCGCCGTACTTGGCGTAGTCGTAGTCGATCATCTTGATCTTCTTGAAGTCCGGCACGTTGGCATCGACCGGCGTCGCCTTGTTGGACGGCAGCTGGAACTGCTTGGCCGCGGCGCCGAAGGTCTGGGCCTGCGGCGTCAGCGCCCACTCGTAGAACTTCTTGGCCTCGGCCAGGTTGCGCGCGCCTTTCACGATGCTCATCGAACCGATCTCGGCCCCGGTGCCTTCGGACGGCGTCACGGTCTCGACCGGAAAGCCCTGCATCTTCTCCTGTGGCGCGTCATGGACGAAGCTGATCGACACCGCGGTCTCGCCGCGCGCCACCGCCTTGATCGGGCCGGTGCCCGAGCGCGTGTACTGGCCGACATTGCGGTGCAGCCCCTTGAGGTAGTCGAAGGCCTTGTCTTCGCCCATCAATTGCACCAGCGTCGCGATCATGGTGTAGGCGGTACCGCTGGAGGCCGGGTTGGCCACCTGGATGTCGCCCTTGTACTCGGGCTTCAACAGGTCGGCCCAGCTGCGCGGCACGGCCAGCTTCTTTTTCTTCAGCAGCTCGGTGTTGTAGCCGAAGCCCAGCGGACCGGAGTAGATGCCGACCGTCTTGTAGCCCGACTGCTGGGCCTGCTGCTGGGCCCACGGGTAGAGCTGCGGCAGGCTGGGCGACTTGTACTCGAGCGTCAGGCCCGATTCGGCGGCCTGCAGGTGCGGGTCGCCGGTGCCGCCGAACCAGACGTCGGTCTTGGGGTTGTCCCGCTCGGCGATCAGTTGCGCCAGCGCCTCGCCCGAGCCCTTGAGCGCCATGTTGAGCTTGACGCCGGTGGTGCGCGCATACACCGTGGCGATCATGTTGCACCACTCGGCCTGCACCGAGCAGATCACGTTGACGGTCTGGGCCGACGCGGCGCCCGAAGCGCCCAGCAGCGCAGCCATGGTCGTCATGGCGAAAAATTTCTTCATCAGCACCTCGTTCTGGAACAAAAAAGGCCCCTCGGGCCGCTTTTCAGCTTAGCGCGTACGCGTCGCTGCCGGATCGGTACAAGTACCATTCGCTGGCAAGCTTCATGCTCGGCTCTCACCAACTACACGGATCTATCCATGAGTTTCGACCTCGTCCTCTTTGGCGGCACTGGCGACCTCGCGTGGCGCAAGCTGATGCCGGCCCTGTTCCAGGCCTTCCGCCACGGCAGCCTGCCCGAGGGCGGACGCATCATCGGGGTGGCGCGCGACGAGCTGACCGACGACGGCTACCGCGAGCTGATCCGGTCACGCTTCGCCGCGGTCGAGGGCGCCAAGCGGCCGACGCCCGAGGAGTTCAAGAAGTTCGCCTCGATGCTGTACTTCCTGAGCATGGACCTGTCGAAGCCCGAGGACTACGCCCGGCTCGCCGAGCTGCTCAAGGCGCGCAACGCGGGCACGGTCGTGATGTACCTGGCCACCGCGCCGGGGCTCTTCACGCAGGTGGTCGAGCAGATCGCCGCCGCCGGGCTCAACGGCCCGCAGACCCGACTGGTGCTCGAGAAGCCGCTGGGCCACGACCTGGCGTCGAACCGCGCGATCAACAAGGCGGTGCGCGAGGTGCTGTCCGAGCAGCAGGTGTTCCGCATCGACCACTACCTCGGCAAGCCCTCGGTGCAGAACCTGTTCGCGATGCGTTTCGGCAATGCGCTGTTCGAGCCGATCTGGCGCCGCGAGTACATCGCCAACGTCCAGATCACGATCGCCGAAGACCTCGGGGTCGAAAAGCGCGGTGCCTTCTACGACCAGACCGGTGCCCTGCGCGACATGGTGCAGAACCATGCGCTGCAGCTGGTCTGCGCGATCGGCATGGAGCCGCCGATCAACGCCCACGCCGATGCGATCCGCGACGAGAAGCTCAAGGTGCTGCGGGCGCTGAAACCGTGGACCGCCGAATCCATCGGCCTGCACGCGATCCGCGGCCAGTACGTCGCCGGCACGGCCTACGGTGAGCGGGTGCCCGGCTACCGCGACGAGCCCGGCGTCGACCCCGAGAGCCGCACCGAGACCTTCGTCGCGCTGCGCACCGAGATCGCCAACTGGCGCTGGGCCGGCGTGCCGCTCTACATCCGCACCGGCAAGCGGCTGGCCTCGCGCGATGCGCGCATCGAGGTCAACTTCCGCGAGACCCCGCACGCGATCTACCGCGCCCCCACGAACGCGGTCAACAAGCTGGTGATCAACCTGCAGCCCAAGGACGGGCTCGAACTGCACATGCTGGCCCAGGCCCAGGACAACCGCCAGCGCAACGGCAACCGGCAGGCCGGCCCGCAACTCGCGCCGGTGCAGCTCGACCTCGACTTCGACAAGCGCTTCGGCACCGAGCGCGTGGGCGCCTACGAACGGCTGCTGCTCGACGTCATCGACGGCCGGCTGAACCTGTTCGTGCGCAGCGATGAACAGGAAGAGGCCTGGCGCTGGGTCGAGCCGCTGATCGACAGCTGGGCTTCGGACGGCGCGCCGCGTCCGTATGCGGCTGGCACCTGGGGACCCAGCGCCTCCAGCGCAATGATCGCCAGGGACGGCTACGCCTGGGGCGAAGAGCAATAGCCCGGCGGGCTAGTCGCGACCCTCTTCCACGGCGTGGCAGGCCACCTGCACGCCGCGCAGCATCTGAAGCGGCGGCCGCTCCACCTTGCAGCGCTCGTTGGCCAGCGGACAGCGCGGATGGAAGGTGCAGCCGGTGGGCGGGTTCAACGGGTTCGGCACTTCCCCCTGCACCGGCGTGCGGCGGCGGCCGGTGTGCTTCATCTGCGGGATCGCATCGAGCAGCATGCGGGTGTAGGGATGCTGCGGCGACGCGAAGAGCTGCTGCTTGTCCGCCACCTCGACCAGCCGCCCCAGGTACATCACGCCGACCTGGTCGGCCACATGCCGCACCACTGCGAGGTTGTGCGAGATGAAGAGGTAGGTCAGCCCCTGCTCGCGCTGCAGGTCCTTCATGATGTTGAGCACCTGCGCCTGCACGCTGACGTCGAGTGCCGAGGTCGGCTCGTCGCAGACCAGGAACTCGGGCTGGGTGGCGAGCGCCCGCGCGATCGAGATCCGCTGCCGCTGGCCGCCCGAGAACTGGTGCGGGTACTTCACCATGTCGAGCGGGCTAAGGCCGACCGACTGCAGCAGTTCGCCCACGCGCGCCTTGAGTGCCGGCCCCTCCTTCAGGAGACCATGCTCGAGCAGCGGCTCGCCGACGATCGCCTCGACGATCCAGCGCGGGTTGAGGCTCGCATAGGGATCCTGGAAGATCATCTGGATGCGCCGGCGCAGCACGCGCCCTGCGGCGGTCTTGAACGCGGCGTGCGCATCCTGGCCATCGAACTGCATGCCGCCCCGTGTCGGCTCGTACAGGCCGACCAGCAGCCGCGCCACCGTGCTCTTGCCGCAGCCGGACTCGCCGACCAGCGCCAGCGTCTTGCCGCGTTCGATCGAGAAGCTCACGCCGTCGACCGCCTTCAGCAGCACCCGGGGCTTGCGCTCGAGCACCCGGTTGAGCCAGGGCGGCGAGACGTCGAAGTTCTTGGCCAGATCGTGGGCCTGCACCAATGCCGTCATGCGCCACCTCCGTAAGCCGGCGAGGCGCTGTGCACCTTGTGCAGCCAGCAAGCCGCGCGGGTCGCGCCGGCATCGAACAGGTCGGGCCGCTCCACCAGGCAATGGTCGAACACGCGCGGGCAGCGCGGGTTGTAGGCGCAGCCGCGCGGAATCGCATTGAGGCGCGGCATCGCGCCGTCGATCTGGTTCAGCCGTTCGCGGTCCATCGACATGTCGGGAATGGCGGCCATCAGGCCCGAGGTATAGGGATGAGCGGGCTGATGGATCACTTCGTGTACCGGTCCGATCTCGGCCACCCGGCCCGCATACATCACGGCCACGCGGTCGCAGGTTTCGGCGATCACGCCCATGTCGTGCGTGATCAGCATCACGGCGGCGCCGCGCTCCTTGCAGATGCCCTTGAGCAGTTGAATGATCTGGGCCTGGATCGAGACGTCGAGCGCCGTGGTCGGCTCGTCGGCGACGATCAGCTTCGGCTCGGCCGCCAGCGCCAGGGCGATCACCACGCGCTGGCGCATGCCGCCCGAGAACTGGTGCGGGTAGTGGTCGACGCGCTGGGCCGCCGCCGGAATGCCGGTGTCCTGCAAGAGGCCGATGGCGCGCCGGCGCGCCTCGTCCTCGCTCACCGGCAGGTGCGTGCGGATGGTTTCGATCAGTTGCCGGCCGATCGTGTACAGCGGGTTCAGGGAAGTCAGCGGGTCCTGGAAGATCGCGCCGATCTTGCGTCCGCGGATGTGGCGCATCGCCTCGTGGCCGAGGTTGTCGATGCGCTGGCCTTCGAGCAGGATCTCGCCCGACGCCACGCGGCCCGGCGGTTCGAGCAGGCCGATGATGGCCGCGCCGGTCAGCGACTTTCCCGCGCCCGACTCGCCCACCACGCCGAGGATCTCGCCCGGGGCGATCTCGAAGGAGATGTCGTCGAGCGCACGCAGGGTGCCGCGGCGGTGCGGGAATTCGACGACCAGGTTCTTGACTTGCAGGAGACTCATGTGCGGTGCTCCACCTTCAGCGCAGACGCGGGTTCAAAGCATCGCGCAGCCAGTCGCCGAGCAGGTTCACGCTGAGCGCGATCAGCACCAGCATCGCGCCCGGGAACACCGTGATCCACCATTCACCCGAGAACAGGTAGTCGTTGCCGACGCGGATGAGCGTGCCCAGC
The DNA here is from genome assembly GCF_056403395.1 of Variovorax sp. P2_H12. Classification (NCBI taxonomy): domain Bacteria; kingdom Pseudomonadati; phylum Pseudomonadota; class Betaproteobacteria; order Burkholderiales; family Comamonadaceae; genus Variovorax; species Variovorax sp. P2_H12. Next base: position 142,022 of record NZ_JBFUFO010000002.1, read on the forward strand.
GACGGCGAGGTCGGCGGCACGCCGACGCCCAGAAAGGACAGCGTGGCTTCGGTGATGATCGCGGTCGCGACCTGGATCGTCGCCAGCACCATCACCGGACCCATCACGTTCGGCAGCACGTGGCGCACCATGATGCGCCAGGGCGAGACACCGGTCACGCGCGCCGCCTGCACGTATTCCTTGCTGCGCTCGACCAGCGTCGAGCCGCGCACGGTGCGCGCGTACTGCACCCAGCCGGTCATCGAGATCGCGACGATCAGCACGCCGAACGCCACCGAGGTGGGTGCGTCGGGAAACAGCGCCCGACCGACGCCGGCCATCAGCAAGGCGATGAGGATCGGCGGGAACGACAGCATGACATCGCAGACGCGCATCAGGAAGGCATCGAGCCAGCCGCCCCAGAAGCCGGCGAGCAGTCCGAGCAGCACGCCGACCACGACCGAGAGCACCACCGACACCAGGCCGACGATGAGCGAGATGCGTGCGCCGTAGATCACGGCCGAAAGAATGTCGCGACCCTGGTCGTCGGTGCCCAGCAGGTATTTGGAAGAGCCCTCCGCGCTCCAGGCCGGCGGCAGGCGCGCATCGCCGAGCTCGAGCATTGCGAGGTCGAAGGGATTGTGCGGCGTCACCCAACCGGCGAACACCGCAGCGAACAGACAGGCGAAAGCGATCGCAGCGGCCAACATCGCGACCGGCGAACTGCGGAAGCTGTGTCCGACATCGCTGTCGAGCCAGCGGGCTAGAGTTTTTTTCATCGAGGAGCGGAAAGAAGGGGCCCGCTGACGCGGGCCCCCTGGTCAGGCAGAGGCCAGGCTCAAGGCTTGATGCTCATCCACTTGAAGTACATGAAGTTGTCGGCCAACTGCGTCAGCTCGACCTTCTTGCTCACGCCCCAGGCCAGCGACTGCTGGTGCAGCGGCAGATGGCCGACGTCGTCCGCATGGATCGCGAACGCTTCCTTGATCAGCTCGTTGCGCTTGCCCTTGTCGCTCTCGGACTGGATCTTCTTGGTCAGCTCGTCGAGCTTGGGATTGCAGTAGGCGCCCAGATTGAACTGCCCGGTGCCCTTGTCGTCCGGGCACGCGGTCAACGACGACAGCGCGTTGTGCGCGTCGTAGGTGGTCGGGGTCCAGCCGAGCATGTAGAAGCTGGTGTCGCGGCGCAGGATCTTCGGGAAGTAGGTGCCCTTGGTCTCGGTGGCGAGATTGATCTTGACGCCGATCTTCGCCAGGTTCGACGCGATGCTCTGGCAGATCTGGCCGTCGTTCACGTAGCGGTCGTTCGGACAGTTCATCGTGACCTCGAAGCCGTTCGGGTAGCCGGCTTCGGTCAGCAGCTTCTTGGCGGCGTCGACATCGTAGGGCGGGCGCTTGTCCTGCTCGGCGGTCCAGCCGTTGACGCCGGGGCCCACCAGCAGGGCCGTCGGGCGCGAGGCGCCGCGCATCACGGTCTTCTGGATGCCGACGATATCGATCGCCTGGTAGAAGGCCTGGCGCACGCGCTTGTCCTTGAACGGGTTCTTGCCCTTGACGCTGGAGTACTGCAGTTCGTCGCGCTTCTGGTCCATGCCCAGGAAGATCGTGCGCAGCTCGGGGCCGGTGATCACGCGTGCATTCGGGCTCGCCGTGATGCGCGCGATGTCCTGCACCGGCACCGGTTCCATCACGTCGACCTGGCCGGACACCAGGGCGGCGACGCGGGTCGCGGGATTGGCGATCGGCGTGAAGATGACTTCCTGCGCGTTGCCTTCGATCTTGCCCCAGTAGGTGGCGTTGCGGGTGAACACGGTGCGAACGTCGGGCTGGCGCTCGCGCACCCGGAAGGGCCCGGTGCCGTTGGCCTTGAACGAGGCCGTGTTCTCGATGCCCTTGCGCTTGTCGACCGGCTTGGCGGCGCCGTTCTCCTCGCACCACTTCTTGCTCATGATCATGGTCAGCGAGATCACGTCGGGCAGGATCGGGAACGCGCCGGCGGTCTCGATCTCGACTGCATGGCTGTCGACCTTGCGCACTTCCTTGATGTCGCTCAGCGTGGCCTTCATGTCGGAGCCGTCGCCCTTGGCGCGTGCGAAGCTGAAGACCACGTCGTCCGCCGTGAACGGCGTGCCGTCGTGGAATTGAACCCCCTTGCGCAGTTCGAAGCGCCACACGTTCGGCGAGGTCTGCTTCCAGCTCGTCGCCAGCAGCGGCGCCAGGCTCAGGTCCTTGTTGCGCCCGGTCAGCGTCTCGTAGACGTTGGCGGCCACGCTGAGCTGCAGCGATTCGTTGAGCGAGTGCGGATCGAGCGACAGTGCATCGCCCTGGTTCGCGATCCGAATGGTTTGGGCGCCAGCCATCAGGCTCGCGGTCGCCAGCACGGACAGGATCGCGGCCGCGACCACACTTTTCTTCAGACTCATGAGAAGCACTCCTCGGGTTGAAATGACTCAGGATGCCGTCGACGAGACGGTCCTGGTTCCTGTTTTGCCGGCCTTGGCGGCCAGCGGCATGCCCTGCTCGACCAGGCCCGCGTGCAAGGCGGCGCCCAACGGCAGGATCTCGTCGTTGAAATCGTATTTGCTGTTGTGCAGGAAGGCGCCGCCCCGGGCGTCCTGGCCGATGCGCAGGTACGCACCGGACTTCTTCTGCAACATGAAGGAGAAGTCCTCGGCGCCCATGCTCGGCTCCATGTTGCGCTCGACGTTGTGCGCACCCACCAGGGACTGCGCGACGTCGCCCGCGAACACGGCCTCGGGCGCGGAGTTGATGGTGGCCGGATAGATGCGCTCGAACTTCACCCGGGCGGTGGCGCCGAAGCCCCCGGCCACCGCGCTGCACAGTTCCGACAGCCGCCGCTCGACCTGCTCCTGCACGCGGGAGCTGAAGGTGCGCACCGTGCCGACCAGCGTCGCCTTGCCCGGCACCACGCTCATCGCGCCGAGGTCGCCCGCCTGCACGGCGCAGATGCTGACGACCGCAGCGTCGATCGGCCGCACGTTGCGCGACACGATGCTCTGCACCGCCGTGATGATGTGAGCCGAGACCACCACCGGGTCGACCGTCAGGTAGGCATGCGCGCCGTGGCCGCCCTTGCCCTCGACGTCGATCGTGATGCGGTCGGCGGCCGCCATCATCGCGCCGCGATTGATGCCGACCGTGCCGGCCGGCATGCCGGGCCAGTTGTGCATCGCGTAGACCGAGTCGACCGGGAAGCGGTCGAACAGGCCGTCCTCGATCATCACGCGGGCGCCAGCAAAGCCCTCCTCGCCGGGCTGGAAGATGAGCACCGCGGTGCCGTCGAAGTTGCGGGTCTCGGCCAGGTAGCGCGCGGCGCCGACCAGCATCGCGGTGTGGCCGTCATGCCCGCAGCCGTGCATCAGGCCGTGCTTTGCCGAGCGCCATTCGAAGTCGTTGTCCTCGCACATCGGCAGGGCATCCATGTCCGCCCGCAGGCCGATCATGCGGCCGCTGGCCGTCGAGCGGCCACGGATCACGCCGACCACGCCGGTCTTGCCGATGCCCGTGTGAATCTCGTCCACGCCGCAAGCCTTCAGGGCCTCCCGGACACGGCCCGCGGTATAGATCTCCTCGAATCCGAGTTCGGGATGCGCATGCAGATCGCGCCGGAAAGCGGTCAGCTCCGGATAGAAACGCGCGATGTGCGCGAAGGGCCTGCCGGCCGCCTGGAATCGGGATTCAGTCATTTCGATTTTCTTCGCACATCTAGTGACCTCCGGCGTTGCCGATCCGCAACCGCGGGTCGACCACGAAATAGAGCAGGTCGACCACGAGATTGATCGTCACGAAGATCAATGCGATCAGGCACAGGTAGGCCGCCATCACCGGGATGTCGGCGAAGGTCACGGCCTGGATGAACAAGAGCCCCATGCCGGGCCATTGGAAGACCGACTCGGTGATGATCGAGAAGGCGATCAACCCGCCCAATTGCAGTCCGGTAATGGTCATCACCGGCACCAGCGTGTTCTTGAGCGCGTGGCCGAAGTGAATCGCGCGGTCCGACAGGCCGCGCGCGCGCGCGAACTTGATGTAGTCGGCACGCAGCACCTCGAGCATTTCGGCGCGCACCAGCCGCATGATCAGTGTGAGCTGGAAGATCGCCAGCGTGATCGCCGGCAGCACGATGTGCATCCAGCCGTCGGACGTCAGCAGGCCGCTGCTCCACCAGCCCAGTTGCACCGTCTCGCCGCGGCCGAAGCTCGGAAACCAGGCCAGGTGCACCGCGAACACCAGGATCAGCAGGATGCCGATCAGGAAGGTCGGCAGAGAGACGCCGAGCAATGACAGCGTCATGAACACCTGGCTCATGAAGCTGCCGCGCTTGAGCGCGGTGTAGACACCCATCGGAATGCCGATCGCGAGGGCCAGGACGGCCGCGACCAGCGACAGCTCCAGCGTGGCCGGGAAGCGTTCGCCGATCAGGCGCGAGACCTTGGCGCCCTGACGCAGGCTGAGGCCGAACTCGCCTTGCGCGGCATTGACGAGGAAGTGCCAGAACTGCACGAAGAAGGGCTTGTCGAGCCCCAAGGCGGAGCGAAGCTCGCGGACCTGCTCGGGCTTGGCATCCTGGCCCAGCAGGAAGACGACCGGATCACCCACGTACTGGAAGAGCAGGAAGGCGAAGAAGGCAACCGCGACCATGACGATCACGGCCTGGATCAGGCGGCGCAGTACGAAAGCAATCATTCAGCAAACGAAGTGTTCAACGATGCTAGCAGAGCAATCTGCGTGCCCATGCGGGGGTTCCCCGGGGGTGCGCAGTGCACTGCTGAAATGAAAAAAGCCACTCGACTTTCGTCGAGTGGCTTTTCAGACTTTCGATCGATGCTGGCTTACGCCAGCCTCAGATCAGAAAGCGTGACGGATACCGAAGTCGTAGCCCGTCGAGCTCTTCGGGATTCCGGTAACGACCGTGTTGCTCGACGAGAAGAAAGCCGGGCCGCCCAGCGTCAGGTCAGCACCGTCCTTGTTGCTGATGTACGCCACCGTTGCGTACAGGGCCGTACGCTTCGAGAGGTTGTGCACATAGCCCAGGGCCCACTTGTCAGACTTGGCGTCGTTATTGAAACCGAGGAACGGATTGGCCGGGTTGATCAGGGTGCCGGTGTTCTGGTAGGCGACAGCCGAGTACGACATGCGGATCAGGCCAGGACCGACAGGAACGGTCGCGCCGAGCAGCCAGCCGTCAGCGCCAGGGTTACGCCAGCCGAACGGGTTGGTCACACCAGCGATGAAGCCGGTCGAGGCCTCTTGCTTGAGTTCGGCTTGCGAGTATTCACCGAACAGCTTGACCACGCCGAAGTCGTACGAAGCACCGAGGTTCAAGGTGTTCAGGTTGTTCGTGGTGCCTGCGTAGAAGTTCGACGCGATGGTGCTTTGGCCGTAGGCGATAGCAACGTCCAGGGGACCGTTGGCGTAGCCGACGCGACCACCACCGTAGCGGCCAGCACGCTCATTGCCAGGAACGAGCAGCAGCGCGGGGTTGTTCACGATCGTCGCCGAGCCGGGAGGGGTCAGGCCGGCCGGATCGTAGCTGGTCTTCTCGTTGAACGAGTACATCACCTGGCCATAGAAACCACCCAGGTTCGGCGGCAGGAAGTAGCCGATCGAGTTACTGGCGCGAACGTAGTTGTTGTTCGCCGTGAAGCCACCCGTACGGGCGCCGGTGGTGCTGTAACCGTTGGCGGTCGAGATCAGGTTGGTGCCCACGCCGTTGGTGCCGAACGGATCGAACACGGTGTCGTTCCAGAACGTCGGGGTGTAGTCACGACCGAGGCGGACTTCACCGAAGGCGCCGGACAGGCTCACGGTGGAACGACGGTTGAACTGCAGACCACCGCCGGTGGCGTTGCCGTCACCGGTGTCATTGAACACGGAGCCTTCGAGCCAGAAGCTGGCAGCCAGGCCACCACCGAGGTCTTCCGTACCACGGAAGCCCAGACGGCTGGAGTTGTAGCCCGAGTTGGTCAGCTGCGTCTTGCTGGTCGTGACGCTCTGGGTGCCGAAGACGGGCACGCCATTGACGTTGCCCAAGAACACCGGCTGGTCCGTCTTGTTCGAGATGCTGTTGATCGTGGCGTCGACCACACCGAACAGGGTGACGGACGACTGAGCCGAGGCAACACCGGCAACAGCCAGAGCAGCCAGGGCAACTAGAGATTTTTTCATTGCAAGTTTCTCCAAGGTTAAACATAGGGCTCCGGTGCGAAGGGCTCACTGTGACTGGCACTTAGTGCTCCCACCGGACCCCGGGCCAACCTCCTTTTGGGAAGTTGTCGCTATTGCACCAGAGCCGCTTCATCAGGGCAAAACAATTCGCCCGAAAACGCGGCCGGGCGCAGCGTTTCGTTGCAGCGGTGCAACAAAGCTCTCGCACCCCTCCTTGTCTCACGATGCAAAATTTTCGGCCGGGAACATGTGACACTTCGTACATCGGTTCCAATCGCGTCATGAACCGATCGCTTGACTCCGTCCTGGCAGTGGCAGACGCGGCGCTGCGCACCATGTTCGCCAAGCCGCACCCCACGCGGACGGCACCCCCGCCCGCCACGCCACCGGGCCCGCTGAGCGAGGCCGAGCGACACGAGGCCGGCGCCCTGATGCGGGTCAACCATGTGGGGGAGGTTTGCGCGCAGGCCTTGTATACCGCGCAGGCTGCGGTCACACGGGATCCCGCCCTGCGGCGGCATTTCAACGAGGCCGCCCGCGAAGAAACCGACCACCTGGCCTGGACCCAGCAGCGGCTCGACGACCTGGGCAGCCATGCGTCGGTGCTGAATCCGGTCTGGTACCTGGGCGCCTTCGGGCTGGGCCTGCTGGCTGGCCGGCTCGGCGACGCGACCAGCCTCGGCTTCGTCGCGGAGACCGAACGCCAGGTCGAGGCCCATCTGGATGGTCACCTCGACCGCCTGCCGGCCGGCGACACCGCCTCCCGGGCGGTGATCCAGCAGATGAAGCTCGACGAAGCCCGCCATGCCGCACAAGCCTGGAGCGCCGGTGCCAGAGAGCTCCCGGCACCCGCCAAGGCCCTCATGCGGATGGCGTCCCGCGTCATGACCACCGTGGCCCATAGGGTCTAGCTCGCCCCCAGGTTGGCTCACTTCGTGTAGCCGCCCACCCCCTGCCGGGGGCAACACCAGCGGCCCGGCGAAGCCGGTTCCGCGGTGTTTCACGAACGGGCGGCCTGGCTGCGCCGGCCGCGCGCGGCCTCAGCCTAGCTCCACGAGGTCGAAGCTGGTGGTGATCTGCGCCGTTTTGCCCAACATGATGGTGGCCGAGCAATAGGTGTCGTGGCTCAGCGCGATCGCGCGCTCCACCGCGGCGGCCGGGATGCCCTTGCCGGCCACGGTGAAGTGCATGTGGATCTTGGTGAATACTTTCGGATCCTTTTCGGCCCGCTCACTGGTCAGCTTGACGCTGCAGCGCTCGACCTGGTGCCGCCCGCGCTTCAGGATCAGCACCACGTCGTAGGCGGTGCAGCCACCGGTGCCGGCCAGCACGGTCTCCATCGGCCGGGCCGCTAGGTTCTGGCCGCCGTTCTCGGGCTTGGCGGCATCCTGCGCGCCGTCCATCATCAGGACATGGCCGCTTCCGGTCTCGGCGACGAAGCCCATCGCCGACCGCGTGCCGGCATTGCCGGTCCAACTCACTGTGCATTCCATGATTCCAGGCCTCCAGAAGCCGCGACAGAGGTCAAAACCCCTCCGCAGCGTGATTTAGTGTTCGAAAAGCGCAACTCGCGTGTTGCATTGCAGCAATCAACCGATATACTTTATTTCATCGCACATCGACACATGTGCACCGGTTGTCTCCTCCACCCTCCCAATTGGTGGATTTAGCCCCGAGCCGCAAGGCCCGGGGCTTTTTTCTTGGGCCCCGTGCGGTTCGCGGGCGAGGCCTATGATCGCGGCCCTATGTCCACGCCTCCATCTTCTGCGCCCCTCACCCCTGCCGACTACCTCAAGAAGATCCTGACCGCGCGCGTCTACGACGTGGCCGTGGAATCGGCCCTCGAACCCGCTCGCGCCCTGAGCGCCAGGCTGGGCAACACGGTGCTGCTCAAGCGCGAGGACCAGCAGCCGGTCTTCAGCTTCAAGCTGCGCGGCGCCTACAACAAGATGGCGCACCTGAGCGCCGAGCAGCTCGCGAGCGGCGTGATCTGCGCGTCGGCGGGCAACCATGCACAGGGCGTCGCCCTGGGCGCCCACAAGCTCGGGGCGCGGGCCGTGGTGGTGATGCCGGTGACCACGCCGCAGCTCAAGATCGACGCCGTGCGGGCGCTCGGCGGCGAGGTGCACCTGCACGGCGACAGCTATTCGGACGCCTACGGCTACGCGCTCGAACAGCAGAAGCTGCATGGGCTCACCTTCGTCCACCCGTTCGACGACCCGGACGTGATCGCCGGCCAGGGCACGATCGCGATGGAGATGCTGCGCCAGCACCAAGGCCGGCTCGACGCGGTGTTCGTCGCCATCGGCGGCGGCGGCCTGATCTCGGGCGTGGCCAACTACATCAAGGCGGTGCGACCCGAGATCAAGGTGATCGGCGTGCAGATGAACGACTCGGACGCGATGATTCAATCGGTCGCCGCCCACCAGCGCGTGACGCTGCCCGATGTCGGCCTGTTCTCCGACGGCACCGCGGTCAAGCTGGTCGGCGAGGAGACCTTCCGCATCTCGAGCGAACTGGTGGACGAGTTCATCACGGTCGACACCGACGCAGTCTGCGCCGGCATCAAGGACGTCTTCATCGACACGCGCAGCATCGTCGAGCCGGCCGGCGCGCTCGCGGTGGCGGCGATCAAGCAGTATGTCGAAGCCCGCGGCACCCGCGGCGAGACCTATGCCGCGATCCTCTGCGGTGCCAACATGAATTTCGACCGGCTGCGCTTCGTGGCCGAACGGGCCGAGGTCGGCGAGGAGCGCGAGGCGCTGTTCGCCGTGACCATTCCCGAGGAGCGCGGCAGCTTCCGCCGCTTCTGCGAGGTGATCGGACAGCTGCCGGGCGCCTCGCGCAACGTGACCGAGTTCAACTACCGCATCAGCGATTCGAAGGAGGCCCACGTGTTCGTCGGCCTGACCACGACCACGCGCGGCGAATCGAAGACCATCGCCGATACTTTCGAGGCGCACGGCTTCGGCGCCATCGACCTCACGCACGACGAACTCGCGAAGGAGCACATCCGCCACATGGTCGGCGGCCGCTCCGGGCTCGCGCATGAAGAGCGGCTGCTGCGCTTCGTCTTCCCCGAGCGGCCCGGGGCGCTGTTGAAGTTCCTGAGCCTGCTGCGGCCGAACTGGAACATCAGCCTGTTCCACTACCGCAACCAGGGCGCCGACTACGGGCGCATCCTGGTCGGGCTGCAGGTGCCTTCGGCCGACCACGAGGCCTTCGACGCTTTCCTGCAGACGCTGGGCTACCCCTTCGTGGAAGAAACCGCCAACCCGGTGTACAGGCTCTTCCTGCAGGTTTAGCTCGCCCCCAGGTTGGGCTCACTTCGTGTAGCCCACCCACCCCCTACCGGGGGCAACACCGGCGGCCCGGCGAAGCCGGTTCCGCGGTGTTTCACCAACAGGCCTGGCTGCGCCGGCCGAAGCCCGGTGCGTGGGCTTAGTTTTGCGGAGGCAGCGGTGCGGGCGGCGTCATGACGGCCAGCGGTCGCGTGGGCAGTTGAAGCGTGAAAGCCGGCGCCGAATTCGCGCTGGCGCCGAAGGTGGCGGCACGGGGGCCGAGCGACTGCAGCACATAGCCCTCGGCGACCGGAGCGCCGACCCGGAACGGCCGCGGCGGCTTGCCGTCGACCGCGATCAGCGCGGCACCCTGCTGCCCGGCATCGGCCACCACGCCCAGCAGTACGAAGCGGCTGGCCGCATCGGGCATCGCGACCGCCGCCGCCTGGGTCGACACGGCGCCCAGCACCTGGGCCACCGCGGCCGGATCGAGCGCCGCCGGCGGCGTGCCGGCCACCATGGGGGGGGCGAGCGCGTCGGACGGCGCCGCCAGCCTCAGGCCCCAGAACACGAGGCTTGCGGCCGCCAGCGCCCAGACGGCGGTCGTGGCAGCAGCCGAAGGCCATCTGGCGGGTGCATAGGGGGCTGTCATGGGGCAGGATTATCATTCAGCGACGCGGCCCAGGCCGACTCCCTCCGCTCCCAGACCCCTTTCATGCCCATTTCCACCCGCTCCCCCGTCCGCGCCCTGCAACGCGGCTTCACCCTGATCGAGCTGATGGTGGTGCTGGTCATCATCGGCGTGCTGGCGGCGCTGATCGTGCCGAACGTGATCGAGCGAGCCGACGACGCCCGCGTCACCGCGGCCAAGACCGACGTCAACAACCTGATGCAGGCGCTCAAGCTCTATCGGCTCGACAACCAGCGCTACCCGACTTCCGAGCAGGGCCTGCAGGCGCTGGTCACGCGGCCAACCAGCGGCCCCGCGGCGCCCAACTGGAAGCCCTATGTCGAGAAGCTGCCGAACGACCCCTGGGGCCGGCCCTACCAATTCATGAACCCGGGCATCAAGGGCGAGATCGACGTGCTTTCGCTCGGCGCCGATGGCGAGCCCGGCGGCGAAGGCAAGAATGCCGACATCGGCAGCTGGCAGTAAGGCACGCTGCCGCCGGCCCGTTCGCTCCCGTTCCTTCGCGAGCGGCTTCACGTTGCTCGAACTGCTGGTGGTGATCGCGATCATCGCGCTGGCCACCGCCGGCGTCGGGCTCTCGCTCCGGGACTCGGGCCAGGCCACGCTCGACCGCGAAGCCGAGCGGCTCGCCGCCCTGCTCGAATCGGCCCGTGCGCAGTCGCGCGCCAGCGGCGTCGCGGTGCGCTGGCGCGTCACGCCCGACGGGCCCGGCAACTTCAGCTTCGACGGCCTGCCGCCCGGAGCGCTGCCGACGGCGTGGCTGGCCGAGGGCATCAGCGCGCAGCCGATCGGCGTCGACGGCAGGGCCGCAGGTGCGCTGCAACTGGGACCCGATCCGATCATCGCCGCGCAGCAGGTCGTGCTGAGCGCGGACGGCCCGCCGGCGCGCAGCCTGCGCATCGGCACCGACGGTTTGCGCCCCTTCGCAGTCGTGTCGCCATGAAGCAGCGCCAGGCCATGCTCGGCTTCACCTTGATCGAGGTGCTGGTCGCCCTGGGCATCGTCGCCATCGCACTGATGGCCGGCATCCAGGCGACCATGGCGCTGACGCGCAACGCCCAGCGCCAGTCGGACCTGATGCTGGCCCAGATGTGCGCCGAGAACGAACTGATCAAGGCGCGGCTGGCGCGGCAGCTGCCGGCGGTGGGCGACGCCGGCGGCGTCTGCACGCAGGCCAACCAGAACTTCGGCGTGACGGTGTCGACCACGCCGACCCTGAACCCGAACTTCCGCCGCGTCGACGTCCAGGTGCGCGATGCCTACGAGGCGCCGGTGCTGCGTCTCTCGACCGTCGTGGGGCGCTTCTGATGCGCAAGGGCCGCGGCTTCACGCTGATCGAACTGATGGTCGCCATCGCGGCCATGGCGCTGCTCGCCCTGATGAGCTGGCGCGGCCTCGATGCGATGTCGCGCGCGCAGGCGCTGAACCGGGAGCGCGGCGACGCCGTGCTGACGCTGCAGACCACGCTGGCGCAGTGGGGTGCCGATCTGGATGCGATGGTGGCGCTGTCGCAGACGTCCGCAATCGACTGGGACGGGCGGGCGCTGCGCCTGACGCGGCGCAGCACCGACAGCGCGACGCCGGTGGTCTTCGTGGTCGCCTGGACCCTGCGCTCCGACGCCGCCTCTGGAACGCACTGGAGACGCTGGCAATCGCCGGGCTTCACGACGCGGGCGGAATGGCAGCAGGCCTGGGCACAAGCCGCCGCCTGGGCCGCGAACAGCGGCAATGGCTCCAGCGGGGCGGACGTCGACCTGATCGCGCTCGATAGCTGGCAGCTCTCGTATTTCCGCAACAACGCCTGGGCGCCGGCCGTGRGCGCCGAGGCGCTCGGCACGGCCACGCCGCTGCCCGACGGCGTGCGGCTGGTCCTGAGCCTGCCCCAGGGGCCCGCGCTCGCGGGCCTCGTCACCCGCGACTGGGTGCGGCCCACCGTGACGGTGCCGAAATCATGACGCAGTGGCTGCATCGCCTGCGCCCCCCCCGGGGGGCGGCGACACGACGTGCCGAGCGTGGTCGCCAGTCCGGTGCCGCGCTGCTGACGGCCATGCTGACCGTCACGCTGGTCGCCACCTTCGCGGCCGCCGCGCTCTGGCAGCAGTGGCGCGCGGCCGAGATCGAGTCGGCCGAACGGGCCCGGGTGCAGGCCGGGTGGGTGCTGATCGGCGCGCTCGACTGGTCGCGGCTGATCCTGCGCGAGGATGCCCGCGCCGCCACTGGCGGCGCAGGCGCCGACCATCTGGCGGAGCCCTGGGCCGTGCCGCTGGAAGAAGCCAAGCTGACCACCTTCCTGGCGGCCGACAAGAACATCGCGAGCGATGCGCTCGAAGGACTGCCCGACGCCTTCCTTTCGGGCCGCATCATCGACGCGCAGTCGAAGCTCAATGTGACGAATCTGGTGGAGGGCGGCAAGCCCGTCGCCACCGCGGTGGCCGCGTTCGGCAAGCTGTTCCAGCTGCTCGGGCTCCCGGCCGAGGAACTGGCGCTGCTGACGACCAACCTGCAACGTGCCCTGCCGGCCACCGCGAGCGTGCCGGGCGCCGCGGGAGCGGCAGGGGCGGCGGGAGCGGCAGGGGCGGCAGGAGCAGCAGGAGCGACAGGGACGGAGGGAGCGCCGAGTCCCGCCCCTGCGCCAACCGACGGCGCAAATTCCGCGGCCGTCCTGCTCCCCCAGCGCAGCACCCAACTCGTGTGGCTCGGCCTGTCGCCCTCCACGGTGGAGGCGTTACAACCCTACGTCACGATACTGCCGACCCGCACGCCGCTCAACCTCAATACCGCCAGCGCCGAAGCCATCTTCGCCAGCGCGCCCAAGCTCGACCTCGCGGGCGCCAAGCGCCTGGTCGAGGCACGCGCGCGAGGCTATTTCAAGACCCTGGCCGACGCCGGGGCGCTGGTGCAGCAAAGCTCGACCCAGTTCGTTCCGCAGCAGCATGGGGTGTCGACCGGCTATTTCGAGGTGCAGGCACGCCTGCGCATCGACCGGACCTGGGTCGAGGAACAGACGCTGCTCAAGCGGGACGGCATGGACGTCCGCATCGTGTGGCGGGAACGTGGCGCCGGCGCTACGCCGCCACCACCCAAATCCTGATGCAGCAACCTCTTGCAACCGATTGGGTCAAAAATAGGCGCAGCGCCCGTTGCATCTATGTGAAGTGCTATCAATTTTGTAGCATCTCGAACCTGCCCTCTCCTACAATAGCGACCCTTCACTCCTCTTCATGGCTTTGCTGCTTGTAACCATTCCTCTCACCTCCGGTCCGGCCACCGCCGCCGAGTATGGCTGGACGGTCTGGTCGAGCGATGGCCGCAAGCTGCGCTCGCAAGGCAGTGCTGCGCCGGCACTGTTGCCGAGCAGCGACGAAGTCATCCTGGGCGTGCCCGCCGCGGCACTGTCGTGGCACCAGGTCACCTTGCCGCAAGGGAGCATGAGCAGCGCCGCGCGGCTGCGCTCGGTACTCAACGGCCTGCTTGAAGACCGTCTGCTCGACGATCCCGACACGCTGCACTTCGCTCTGGAACCCGGTGCCCGCGTCGCCGCACCCGCCTGGGTGGCGGCCTGCAATCGCCTCTGGCTGCGCAACGCCGTGCAAGCCCTCGAGACCGCAGGTCACCGGGTGACGCGCATCATTCCGGAGTTCGCGCCCCAACCGGCCGGCGCGCCGCCGATGGTGTTCGCGATCGGCGAGCCGGACGCGGCGCTGTGCGTCATCTGCGGCGCCGAAGGCGTGGCCCTGCTGCCCCTCGACGCCACCGGCCTCGCATTGGCCGGCCCGCTGCCCGCCGACACCACGGTGCTGGCCGAGCCTGCCGTCGCCGAACTGGCCGAGAGCGTGCTCGGCCAAGGGGTGCCGATCGTCAAGCCGGCCGAGCGCTGGCTGCAGGCGAGCGGCTCGTCCTGGGACCTCGCCCAGTTCGATCTGGCATCGACCGGCCGGGCCCGCGCGAGCAAGAAGGCGGCGGCCGTCGCACGCGCGCTGTGGCACGGGCCTCGGTGGCGGGCCGCCCGCTGGGGCGCGCTGGCGCTGGTGCTGGCGCAGCTGGTCGGCCTCAACGCCTGGGCCTGGAAAGAGCGCAGTGCGCTCGACGCCAAGCGCGGCGCCGTGCGCTCGCTGCTGACCCAGACCTTTCCGTCGGTGCAACTGGTGGTCGACGCCCCGGTGCAGATGGCTCGCGAGGTCGCGGCCTTGCAGCAGGCCACGGGCGGCGTCGCACCGGCCGATCTCGAACCGATGCTCGGCGCGCTGGCCGCCAGCCTTCCGGCGGGCCGGGTTCCCACCGCGATCGACTTCAGCGCCGGCCAGCTGCGGCTGCGAGGACTCGGTCTGAAAGACGCGGAGCTGTCGAACGTGAAATCCGCGCTGTCGTCGCGCGGCTACAGCGCGCGCAGCGAAGGCGACCTGTTCCTCGTGCAGGCGGAGGCCACGCGATGAAATGGGTCAAACCGCTCGGCGCGCGCTGGCAGGCCTGGTGGCCGGAGCTCGCAGTGCGCGAGCAACGGATGATCATCGCTGCTGCGGTGCTGGTGGCGCTGGCTTTCGCCTGGTGGGTCGCGCTGGCGCCGGCGCTGCGTACCTTGTCGGCCGCACCGGCAGAGCATGCGCGGCTCGATGCCCAGTTGCAGCAGATGACAAGCCTGCAGACCCGGGCCAGGGCGCTGCAGTCGCAGCCGCGCGCCAGCCGCGACGACGCGATGCGCGCCCTCGAGACCTCGGTGCGCCAGAACCTCGGCCCGAATGCCCAGCTTCAAGGCGCCGGCGTCGGTGAGAACGTCACGATCTCCGTGCGCGCCGTGCCCGCCGACGCGCTCGCCGAATTGCTCGCCCAGGCCCGCAGCAACGCCCGCGCCGTGCCGCGCGAAGTGCACCTCACCCGCAGCACACAGAACAGCGCCCCCGCCCCCMCCCCTGCCCCGCCCGCGGCGGGTTCCGGACCGCCCCGCGTGCGCTGGGACGGCACGCTGGTCATGGGCCTGCCGGCCCGCTGAGCACGCAGTGGCCCGCGTGACGACCTCCCCCGATGCAGCGTCCGGCTCCGGCTGGCGCTGGGCCGTGCTCGGCGCGCTGATCGGGATCGTGGTCGCGCTGGCCGCCTTCGCGCCGGCGCGCTGGCTCGCGGCCGGCCTGGCGCAATGGAGCAACGGCCATCTGCAGCTGATCAATGCACGCGGCACGGTCTGGAACGGCACGGCCGGGATCGTGTTCTCGAGCGGCGCGAGCGGCGCCGAATCGATCTCGCTGCCGGGCATGCTGGGCTGGACGCTGCGACCGCGCTGGGACGGCGTCACGGCCGCGCTCGACATTCCCTGCTGCGCCGCAAGCCCACTGGAGCTCAAGGGGCGCCCCCGCCCGGACGGCTTCGAGCTGACATGGCGCGACGGCCAGTCGCGCTGGCCCGCGACCATGCTGGCCGGGTTCGGCGCCCCCTGGAACACGCTCAAGCTCGAGGGCGTGCTCGATCTGTCGATGCAGGCCCTGGTGCTGCGCTGGAGCGGCTCCAAGCTGACGCTGGCCGGCCGCGCGACACTCGACGCCACCGATATCTCCTCCAGCCTGTCGACTCTGAAGCCGATGGGCAGCTACCGCATCGCACTCGAGGGCGGCCCGGTGCCTTCGCTGCTGGTGACCACCCGCGAAGGCAGCCTGCAACTGAGCGGCAGCGGCCGCTGGAACGGCACCGCGATGCGCTTCGATGGCGAGGCCAGCGCCGCGCCGGGACGCGAAGACGCGCTCTCGAACTTGTTGAACATCATCGGGCGACGCGAAGGCGCGCGCTCCCTCATCACACTGGGTTGACCATGAAGAAGCCAACGTCTTCCTGCGGCATTCGCATCGGCACCATCGCGCTCGCGGCGCAGATGCTGGTCGCGGCCTGCATTCCTTTTCCCGCCTTCGCGCAGGACGCGCCGCGGCGCGGCGAACCGATCACCTTGAACTTCAGCAACGCCGAAATCGAATCGGTGGCGCGGACGATGGCGGTGGTGACCGGCCGCGACGTGGTGGTCGATCCGCGGGTGAAGGGCACGATCACGCTGCAGACCGACCGCGCGATCGCACCGGCCGCGGCCTTCAACCAGTTCGCCGCCGCGCTGCGGCTGCAGGGCTTCGCGATCGTGCAGTCCGAAGGACTCTACAAGGTGGTGCCGGAGGCCGATGCCAAGCTGCAGAGCAGCACCGTGACCACCTCGACGCCAACCACCGGCAGCGTCGGCAGCAACCAGATCGTCACGCAGATCTTCAAGCTCAACTACGAATCGGCCAACAACCTGCTGCCGGTGCTGCGGCCGCTGATCGCGCCCAACAACACGATCAACGTGAACCCCGGCAACAACTCGCTGGTGATCACCGACTACGCCGAAAACATGCGCCGGCTGGCGCGCATCGTGGCCGCGCTCGACGTCCCGAACGCCTCCGACATCGAGGTGATCCCGCTCAAGTACTCGGTGGCCACCGACATGGTGCCGCTGTTGATGCGGTTGCTCGAAGGCGGCAGCACAGGGGCCGGTGCGGCGGTGCCGGGCCAGGTCGACGCCTCGTTCCGGACCACGCTGCTGGCCGAACCGCGCGGCAACGCGATCATCCTGCGGGCGGCCAACCCTGCCCGCGCCCAGCTGGTGCGCACGCTGGTCGAGAAGCTTGACCGGGCGCCGCTCGACAGCGGCAACGGCGCGGCCGGCAACGTCTATGTGGTGTACCTGAAGAACGCCGACGCCGTGAAGCTCGCGACCACGCTGCGGGCGGCCATGTCGGCGGAGGCGCGCGGCGGCAGCGGCGGCACCGGCACGACGGCCCAGGGCACGCAGCCGAACCAGCAGGCAGCGCTGCAGGGCGGCCAGCAGCAGAGCAGCGCCGCGGCGACCTCACCGCTCAACAACGCCAACATACCCTCTACCGGCGGCCAGATCCAGGCCGACCCGTCGACCAACTCGCTGATCATCACGGCACCCGAGCCGCAGTACCGGCAGATGCGCGCCGTGATCGACCGGCTCGACGGCAAGCGCGCGCAGGTGATGGTCGAGAGCCTGATCGTCGAGGTCAACGCCGACAAGGCCGCCGAATTCGGCATCCAGTGGCAGACCGGCCTCGGCAGCAACGGCGATCGCAACGTCGGCGCGATCGGCACCAATTCCAACCTGGCAGGCGCCAACATCATCGACCTGGCGGTGGGCATCGCGACCGGCAACACCGCGACCCGCCCCTCGACCGGGCTGAACTTCGGCATCGGCACCAAGTACGGCAGCGGGTACATCCTGAGCTTCCTGGCCCGTTTTCTCGAGAACAACGCCGAGGGCAACGTGCTTTCGACGCCCAACCTGCTGACGCTGGACAACGAAGAGGCCAAGATCGTGATCGGCCAGAACGTGCCGTTCCTGACCGGCCAGTTCACCAACACGGGGGCGGCCGCCGGCTCGGTCAATCCGTTCCAGACCATCGAGCGCAAGGACGTCGGCCTGACGCTGCGCGTGCGGCCGCAGATCAACGAGAACAACACCGTCAAGCTGCAGGTCTTCCAGGAGGTCTCGACCATCCAGGCCAGCACCGTCAACAACGTCAACGGCCCGACCACCAACAAGCGCAGCATCGAATCGAACGTGCAGGTGGACGACGGCGCCATCATCGTGCTGGGCGGCCTGCTGCAGGACGAGTACTCCAACGCGCTCGAGAAGATTCCGCTGGCCGGCGACATCCCGATCATCGGCAATTTCTTCAAGAGCGAGACCCGCTCGCGAAAGAAGACCAACCTGATGGTGTTCCTGCGGCCGGTGGTGGTGCGCGACACCGTCACCAGCGACCAGCTGGCCTACGACCGCTACGACGCCATCCGCGGCCTGCAGCAGAGTTCGCAGCCCGACAAGACCATCTTCCTGCGCGGCGTGGAGGACTCCGCGGTGCTGCCGCCGCTGCCGCCGCTGACGGCCCCCGCCAACACGGGCGGCACGCGGCTGGTGCCGCCGCCGTTGACGCCGACCGACACGCGGGCGCTGCGCCCGCCGCCGATCAAGGGTGCGCTGCCGCCGACCGCCGACCCGTCGACGGCGCGCGAACTGCCCTAGAGGCCAGGCCGTGCGCTATCCCCTTCCCTATGCCTTCTCCCGCGGCCAGCAACTGCTGCTGGAAGAGGCGGACGACGGCACCCTGACGCTCTGGATGCCGAAGGTGCCGCCGCGCAGCGCGCTCGGCGAAGTGCTGCGCAAGTACCCGGTCAAGGCCTTCGAGCCCCTGCCGCCCGAGCAGCTCGCGCAGCGCATCAGCGCCGCCTATGCAAAGGGCGAATCGAACGCCGCCGCGGTGGTCAGCGAGGTGCAGGGCGATGCCGACCTCTCGCGCATGATGCAGGAGCTGCCGGCGGTCGAGGACTTGCTCGAATCGGCCGGCGACGCGCCGATCATCCGGATGCTGAACGCCTTGCTGACGCAGGCCGCACGCGACGGCGCCAGCGACATCCACATCGAGCCCTACGAACGGACCTCGTCCGTGCGCTTTCGCATCGACGGCACGCTGCGCGAGGTGGTGCAGCCGAACCGCGCGCTGCACGCCGCGCTGATCTCGCGGCTGAAGATCATGGCCGACCTCGACATCGCCGAGAAGCGGCTGCCGCAGGACGGCCGCATCAGCCTGCGGATCGGCACCCGCGCGGTCGACGTACGGGTCTCGACCCTGCCCTCGGCCCATGGCGAACGCGCCGTGCTGCGGCTGCTCGACAAATCGGAAAGCAAGCTCACGCTCGAATCGGTGGGCATGCAGGGCGACACGCTGGCGCGCTTCGAGCAGCTGATCGGCCAGCCGCACGGGATCATCCTGGTGACCGGCCCGACCGGCTCGGGCAAGACCACCACGCTGTATGCCGCGCTGAGCCGGCTCGATGCCAGCAGCAGCAACATCATGACGGTCGAGGACCCGATCGAGTACGAGTTGCACGGCGTCGGCCAGACCCAGGTCAATGCCAAGATCGACCTGACCTTCGCCAAGGCGCTGCGCGCGATCCTGCGGCAGGACCCGGACGTGATCATGATCGGCGAGATCCGCGACTTCGAGACCGCGCAGATCGCGATCCAGGCCTCGCTCACCGGCCACCTGGTGCTGGCCACGCTGCACACCAACGACTCCGTCAGCGCCGTGACGCGCCTGACCGACATGGGGGTCGAGCCCTTCCTGCTGAGCTCCTCGCTGCTGGGCGTGCTGGCCCAGCGGCTGGTGCGCAAACTGTGCCCGGTGTGTTCGCCGGCCGCCGGCCACGAGGCCCAGCCGGTCGGCTGCGATGCCTGCGGCCAGACCGGCTACCAGGGCCGCACCGGCATCTTCGAACTGCTGGTGGCCGACGAGACGGTGCAGTCGCTGATCCACAACCGCGCGCCCGAGAGCCAGCTTTTCGTCGCCGCCGAACGCGGCGGCCTGCGCTCGATGCGCGAGGACGGCGAGCGCCTGGTCCAGGCCGGCATCAGCTCGCGCGCCGAGCTGCTTCGCGTGACGAGGGATTAGCGCCCGCAGGCACAAACGGAATCAACCGGCGATGACGGCCTTGGTGTCGAGGTGCCATATCGCGGCGTCGCTCGTCGAAACAGCCACTGCCCCGGCTGCCAGCGCGCTGCGAACATCATTCAGGCTGCCGACGAAACCCGATGCGACGATGGGCGGCAGCGCATTGCGCTCCTTGGCGGAAATGTGCGACAGCATCGGTGCCGGCATGAGCTGAACGAGATTCGGATCGCTCTGCGCGAGCGCCTTGACGCTTCGTGGCCAAGTCGATCGGTCGGTGACAAATACCTTTTGCATCGTGAGAAGACCCGCCCGGTTGGCCCGCTGTATGGTCGCGATGCGGGTGGAAACCAGGCTGGTCGCGCCAATTTCGGCCAAGTACTCCACGCCGCCCTTGTCCTGCGAAATGCCATCGCAACTGTCGATGTTCACGATACAGATTTTGTCGGCACGAGTGATAGCCGCCACCACGCCGTGCAGCTTGCGCAGTTCCACGTTCGCAACGATGGCGATTTCGGTGGCACTGTCGATGAAGGCGTCGATCTGCTCCGCCCCATAGAGCGTCGCGATGATCGGATGCCGCGCAAGGCGCGCGCCAAGGGAGCGGTCCATTCGATGAAACTCAGTCTTCGGTATCGGGCAGCTTGTCGCTCAGACCGAGCTTGCCGGGGTTCAGGATGTTCTTCGGATCGAGTGTGCGTTTGAGGGCCTGGAGAACATGGAATGCGCTGCCCAGCGATTCAGCCATATATGGAGCCCGCAGCAAACCGATGCCATGGTGATGGCTCAATGCGGCATTGTGGCGCACCAGCACCGCAATCGCGGCGTCCCAAGCCTGACGATACCAGCGCGCGCGGTTCTCGACTTCCACCTCGCCGCGTAGCGAAAAGTAGAGGCAGGCGCCGTCCACGTAGGCGTGCGACTGGTGCGCGGAGCCCGCGAGCGTGCCGGGCACCGCGTTGATCGCCGCAACGACCTCGTCATAGATGGCAGGCAGGTCGCTCCAGCGGCCACTCATCTCCAGGGTGTCGGCCACGAAGCCGGGGCTGCGCTTGAAACCCTCGGCGCTCTTGCCTGTGAGGTAGCGCGTGTCGAGCCAGCGCTCGAAGATAACCGGGCCGTCGAGCGCGCGGCCCAACTCCTTGCAGACGCGTTCGCTGATGGCCATGACCGCATCCACCATCTCGGGTGCGCCCTCGTCGGCAATCAGCAGCACATGCGTGTCGTCGAGATTGAACTGCACCCGGCTTTCGAGTGCGTCATAGAGCCGCAGCGCTGCCGGGTTGGCCCCGCGCTGCATGATCTCCCGACAGGCTTCGAGGCCAATGGCGAAGCTGTCGAAGCCGTAGGCGATGGCTCGGCCGAAATCCGGCAGGCGATGCAGCTTCAGCCGCACGCGGACGATCACGCCGAGGGTGCCTTCTGATCCGATGAAGAGCTGCTGCAGGTCAGAGCCCACAGCCGCTCGCGAGTAGCCACCCACCGTGACGAGGCTGCCGTCGGCGAGCACCACGTCCATGCCAAACACCATGTCCTCTATCTTTCCATAACGGGTGGACAACTGACCCGCGCCACGGCAGGCGACCCAGCCACCGACGGTGCTGATGCCGAAGGATGAGGGCCAGTGGCCCATCGTCATGCCATGCTCGCGTTGGATGAGTTCCTCGAAGACATCGCCGAACATGCCGGCCTCCACCTCCACGATCTGACTCCCGGCGTCGAAGCCGATGAACCTGTTCAGCTCGCACACGTCCAGCACGATACCGCCGCGTACCGGCAGCGCCGCGCCTGTCACGTTGCTGCGACCGGCCGAGACGGTGACGGGAATCGAGGCTGCATTGGCAATGCGCATGACCGCCTGGATCTGGTCGACGGTTGAGACTCGCACGATCACGGCCTGCGGCGTCGCGGGCTTGCCTCCGGTTTCCGAGACCATCGAGCCGGCCCACCAGTCCCGCGTCCACACAACCACACTGCCAGTGTCGGTAAGCACTTCGTCGGCGACGTTGCAGAGCGCATCGATGTACGTCGAGGCCACTGCGACGGGCGCCCGTTGCAAGCCGGGCGGGCCGTCCGTGTCCGTGATGGTCTTGGCATAGGCCGGCGGCGTGTGGGCGCCGACAACGTAGTTGCGGCGGTTGTAGCCGCGTTGAATTGCGTCTTTGCTGATCATCTACTTCTCTCCCATAAGAATGGATTTTTCGTGCTCGATCGCGGCGCGGTAACTCGCTACTTGTTGCGCCGCGTCCGCGGGGGACAAGCCGAGTTCGGCCTGAATGATTTCGCCGACCCGCTCCGCTGCGCGGCCCGAGGCGTCGCGCGCCATCAGCCGCCCACGGATGCGCCGCGACAACACGTCATCGACGGTGCAAGCGAGTTCGTGCCGCACCGCATAAACGACTTCCGCCTCGCAATACGGCAGGCCTTCGACAATGGGACGGAGCAGGCTCGTGTCCTCATGAAGAAGATCAGTGACGAAGCGTGCTTCGGTGCCGTAGCGCTCACCCAGGTGCGCCGAAAGGCCGCCCGAAGCCATGATCGCCTGGGCGTCGTAGCCGGCCGCCCCGAGAAGGTAGGCCGACTTGGTCGTGCAGGCGTTGCGCTTGCCGATCACTTTCTGGGCTGCATCAATGGTCTGCTCGGCCATGTGCCGCGAAGTGGTGAGCTTGCCACCGACGATGGTCACGAGGCCGTCAGCCGCCACGCGAATCTCGTGGTTGCGCTTTATCTCCAGCGTCTTCCCGCCCGGCGGCGCGACCAACGGCCTGCACCCGGCGATGCTGCCGACCACATCTTCCGCTCGAAGGTCGGTCTTCAGTGCGGACCGGGCACCGTCAAGCAGGAAGTCGAGTTCCTCGCGCGTGCAGTGCACGTCGTCGAGATTGCCCTGATAGTCTTCATCGGTAGTGCCGAGGTAGGAGACGTTGCCCCAGCGCGTGATGGTTGCGCGCCGGTTGCGGCCTGGTACCGGTATGGTCACGGTGCAGTCATTCCGGATCTTCATCCAGGGAATGGCCACGTGCACGCCCTTCGCGGGTCGGATGTTCATCGTTGGCGCGTCGTTCTTCTTGCGGCCGTCCCAGTCGCGCAGCCAGACCCCGGTGGCCATGATGACGACGCCTGCGCGTGCGCGGATCTCGCGGCGATCAGCTTGGACGATCACGCCGTCGACCTTGCCTTGGGCATCACGGCTGATTTCAACGGCTTTCGAATGATTGAGGACAACGGCGCCATGGAAAGCGGCCGTTCGCGCGATGTTCAATGTCAGCCGCGCGTCGTCCACCCGTGCGTCGAAGTACATGAAGCCGCCCGTCAGGTGCTCTTCCTTGAAGGTGGGGCAATGAGACAGGACCTCTGCCTTGGTCAGCTTCTGGTGAAGGATGCCTTCGCGCCAGCCGCCCGCGATGTCGTAGGTCCACAGCAAGCTCTCGAATGCCTTGGCCAGGCGCTTGTCGAAGACGCCTTCGCGCTCCATGACAGGAAAGAGAAACGGCAGGCGCTGCACCAGGTGCCTGGCGTTGCGGCGCAGGCGCTGGCGCTCCAGCAACGAGTGGCGCACCAGGCCCAGATTGCCCTGTTCGATGTAGCGCAGGCCTCCGTGGACCATCTTCGAGGACTTCGACGAGGTGCCGAAGGCGAAGTCATCCTTCTCGACCATTGCCACGCGATAGCCCCGCAAGCTGGCATCCAGTGCCGCATAGGCGCCGGTCACGCCGCCGCCGACGATCACGATGTCGAAGTGCTCGTCGGCGAGCCGTGTGAGCTGATCCTGCCGATTCAGCCGCAGTGGTTCGGTGGTTGTCATCGCGGCCCGGTCCTTGCCGGACCACAGGGATGGCAGAACCATCATCTTGGTAACTCTCCAGCTGTAGCGTTCTTGAAATTTCGGACGTGCGCGAGTTCCGAGGCCACTCGGGCGTGCCACAGGCTGCGCCGAGCGCTGCGTTCTTCAGGCTCGATCGCGGGCTCGAACACGGCCTCGGTGGTCAGCGTGGCGCGGGCCTCCTGCAGCGAATCCCACAGAAGACCGGACGAACCGGCAAGAAATGCAATGCCGCGCAGGCTGGCCCGCTCGGTTTCCTTGATGCGCCGCACCGGCATGCCGGTCAGGTCGGCCTGTATCTGCAGCAGGGCGGAACTGCCCGCGAGGCCGCCGCCCACGACCAACTCGGACACCTTGACCCCGGAAACTGCCTGGTTCGATTGGATGCACGACGCCACCGAATGCGCGATGCCTTCGAGGATGGCCCGGGCGACTTCGGCACGTGTGGTCGCCATCGAGATGCCAGTCAGCGACGCACGCGCGCCGGGCTCCATGGCAGGGACGCGCAGGCCGGTCAGCGTTGGAACAAAGGTGACATCGCGAGACGAACTGACGGTCGCGGCCATGGCGCTGATCTGCTCGGCGTTGTCGAACCATTGCAGTTTCTCGCAGACCCAGTTCAACGCGGAGCCGGTCGTTGCCACATAGGTCTCCACCGCGAAATGCGAAACGCCGTGCGCACGCCGCGCTGTCATGGTGAGGGTGCCGTCATGCTGGCCTGCATGGACAGGCAGCACGGGTCCGGTGATCACGTCGACGAAGCTGCCTGTGCCGTGGACGCACATGGCCTGCTCGCGGTCGAGGCAGCCCAGGCCGATGGCGCCCGCATGCTGATCGCCGGCACAAGCGAGGATGGGCACGTCGATGCCGAGCAGCTCGGTGCGAGTGCGGCCGAAGTCATCCGCGTCTTCACGCAGTTCGGGAAGCAGCTCTCGAGGAAAGCCGAGCGCATCGATCCAGTCCGACTGGTAGCGGTGTTCGGCCATGACGTAGGCGTTGCCGGAGGTCACGTTGGTCGGCGTCGTCACACAGGCGCGCTGCGTCGAGAGGTGCCACAGCAACCAGCTGTCGACGGTTCCGAAGGCGAGGCGGCGCTCCTTGAGGGCGCGGGCAACCGGCTCGGTCTCGCGCATGTGGTGCGTGGCCCAGAGGTAGGGCGAACGCACCCCGACCGGCCGGCCGATCTGCTCCTTCAGGAGCTTGTCCCAGGCGGGTGCAAGCTGCTCCAGTTCACTGACGTAGCGGGTGTCCTGCCACACCATGACCGGCACCAGTGCGCGGCCGGTGCGAGTGTCCCAGAGCACGGCCGAACAACGCTGCGTCGCAATGGCCAGCGCGACAATGCGTTGCCGTTCCGATCGGGCACGCGCGATAGTGGCGCGGCAGACCTCGATGGTCTTGTCGAGGATCGCGTTGGCGTCCTGCTCAACCACGCCGGAGCGCGGCGTGTCGACCCGCAGCGGCGCGTACTCGAGGCATGAGACGTGACCGTCGCGTCCGACGATGGCC
Source organism: Variovorax sp. P2_H12 (assembly GCF_056403395.1). Classification (NCBI taxonomy): domain Bacteria; kingdom Pseudomonadati; phylum Pseudomonadota; class Betaproteobacteria; order Burkholderiales; family Comamonadaceae; genus Variovorax; species Variovorax sp. P2_H12. The sequence continues at coordinate 166,969 of NZ_JBFUFO010000002.1, forward strand.
GCTCGCGTCCCCGAGGTGCCCTCGTCGATGCAGAGGATCACATCCTGAATGGTCGTCATCAGTTCACTCTCCCCGCGGCCAGTTGCGGCGATTCGGCATTCGATTGCTTGTCCTCGTCGAACTGGGGTGCATCGGGTTCGTTGTCCGGGTTGATGGTGGTGCGCGTCGGGTCCCAGCGGATCGCAAAGCAGATGACGCTTGCGACCAGCGGCACGACCGCGAGAATGAGGAAGGTATGTTCGAGGCCGTACTTCTCCCGGAACAGCGGAAAGACCAGCAAGCCGAGCGCCGCGCCGATTGAGCCCAGCGCGCCGATGATGCCGTTGGCTCCCGCGCGCAATTCGCTGCGGAACGAGAGTGACGACAGGCTCTTGCCGTTCGCGCCAGGACCGCCCGAATGAAAGAGGATGAAGAGCGAAGGAACGATCACGGCCAGCCACAGCGGCATGCGACCGTGGAACAGGCCGAGCGTCAGCAGCATAAGGAACACCATGGCGAATCCAAAGGCCGAAGCGCGGCGCAAGCCCAGTTTGCGGCCGATCCATGGCGACAGGAAGCCGCCGAAGATGCCGAAGACATTGAAGGCGAGCGCGCCGATGGTGGCTTGAGCGAAGTCCTTGCCGAACAGCGTTGCGCTGATCAATGGCAGGTACCAGCCCACTGCGAAATACTGGATCGACTGACCGATCTGCACCGTCGCCGCGAGGATCGTGCGAGGCAGGTAGGCGCCGCGAAAGATCAGCAGGACGTTGGCTGCACCGCGACGGGCCTGGTTGATGACCGGAATGCGCTCATGCTTCGGCGCGGCTACGAAAAGCTCGCCGTAGATGCGGCTCATGGCGCGCGCGGCTTCGTCGAGTCGCTCCTTTCGCGCGAGCCAGATGGGGCTCTCGACCAGCAGCGCGAGTTGCAGCGCGAGGATCGTGACGCCAAAAACTGCAGTGGCAGCCACGGAATAGCGCCAGATCGAATCGCCTACATCCCAGGAGTAGAACAGCAGCGCCAAAAGGAGATTGGTGCAGACCGCCGCGTACCACATGCCCTGCCAGGTGTTGAGCCGGCTCTTCAGCTTTGCGGGTGTGAATTCCGCTAGCACGGCCATGGCAATCGCGAAGTCGATGCCGTAGGCGGCGCCGACGAAGAAGCGGCCGACCAGGATCATCTCGAAGCTGGGAGCGAACACCACCAGCACGGCGCCAACCACGGCAAGGAACTTGGCGAGCACGAGCGGGCGGATGCGCCCCCAGCGGTCCGCCATCCAGCCGCCAACCGGGTTGAAGACGATGGCCACCCAGGAGGCGAACGAAGTCATCAACGCCACCTGACCGGCGGTGAGATGAAGGTCGCGCGTCATGGGCCCGAGGCCAGCGCTCAGCGCGGAATTGGAAAAGGCATCGAGGAACAATCCGCCCAGCGCCAACCACCAGATGGTGGAAGCTCGGCCTACGATGCCTTGGCGTGAGTCCAGGTAGGCGATGACATCGTCGATGCCACGGATCTTGATCGCGTTGGGTTGCACAGTTGTCTCCATTGGAATAATCCGCAAGAGAACGATGCAAACCATACAGGCGCGACAAAGCCATCTCACAGATGGTCTTGAAATCTGAACCTGTGCGCAAATTCTAAGTGCGACCTTTTCTGCCGGTCAATGAGATCGCGTCCAGTGTTAACCACTAGTACATCGACACGCGCCACGGACAGCGCCTCGCGGCTGGACGAACCGGGCGGGATCGTGGGGAAGCAGCCCGACGAAAAAGACTCGCCAAGCGTCGACAATGCGGATTCGCATATTCATTCTTCTGACGGTCCTCATGCCTGCCTACTCCTTCGAAGCCATCGATTCCCAAGGCCAGGCCCGCAAGGGCGTGCTCGAAGCCGACACCGCGCGCAGCGCGCGCGGGATGCTGCGGGCGCAAGCGCTGATTCCGCTGTCGGTGACCGTGGTCGGCAGCGTCGAGAGCGGCGTGCCGGCGACCGGCGGCTGGCGCCGCATGGTCGGCGGCGGACGGGTCTTCAACTCGACCACGCTGGCGGTCTGGACGCGGCAGATCGCGGGCCTGGTGTCCTCGGGCCTGTCGCTCGAACGCGCGCTGACCGCGCTGACCGACGAGGCCGAGACCGTGGCGCAGCGCAACCTGGTGGCCTCGCTGCGCGCCGAAGTCAATGCCGGCGCCCCCTTCGGCCGCGCGCTGTCGCAGCACCCGCACGAGTTCTCGCCGATCTACGTGGCCGTGATCGGCGCCGGCGAGCAGAGCGGCAACCTGGGCCTGGTGCTCGAGCGCCTCGCCGACGACCTCGAGCAACGCCAGGCGCTGCAGCAGAAGCTGGTCGGCGCGGCCCTGTATCCGGCGATCGTGACGCTGGTGGCGATCGTGATCGTGGTCTTCCTGGTCAGCTACGTCGTGCCGCAGGTGGCCAACGTCTTCGCCGGCACCAAGCGCGCGCTGCCGATCCTCACGGTGGCGATGCTGGCGCTGAGCGCCTTCGTGCGCAACTACGGCTGGCTGATGCTGGTGGCCGTGGTCGTCGCCGTCATCGGCGCCCGGATGGCGCTGGCGCGCGCCGCCCTGCGCGAGCGCTTCGACGCCGCCTGGCTCAACCTGCCGCTGGTCGGCAAGCTGGCGCGCGGCTACAACGCGGCGCGCTTCGCCAGCACGCTGGCGATGCTGGCGACCGCAGGCGTGCCGATCCTGCGCGCGCTGCAAGCCGCCTCCGAGACGCTCAGCAACAGCGCGATGCGCGCCGATGCGCTCGATGCCCTGGTGCTGGTGCGCGAAGGCGCGCCGCTGGCCTCCGCGCTGGCGCAGAAGAAGCGCTTTCCCGGCATCGTCTCGATGTTCGCCCGCCTCGGCGAACAGACCGGCACGCTGCCGCTGATGCTGCAGCGGGCGGCCAACCAGCTCGGCGCCGAAGTGCAGCGCCGCGCGATGCATCTGGCGACCATCCTCGAGCCCTTGCTGATCGTCGCGATGGGTGGCGTCGTGATGCTGATCGTGCTGGCGGTGCTGATGCCGATCATCCAATTGAACCAATTCGTGAAGTAGCCCATGGCGGTCTCCCTGGACGACAAGCTGGTGGTGGCCATTTCGTCGCGCGCGCTCTTCAACCTCGAGGAAGAAAACCGCATCTTCGAATCCGGTGACGACGCCGGCTACATGAAGCTGCAGCTCGAACGGCTCGACGTACCGGCCCGGCCCGGCATCGCCTACTCGCTGGTGCGCAAGCTGCTGCGCTTCAATGACGACGGCCAGCAGCGGGTCGAGGTGGTGATCCTGTCGCGCAACGACCCGGTGTCGGGCATGCGCGTGTTCCGCTCGGGCGTGGCCAACGGCATCTCGCTGCAGCGCGGCGTGTTCACGCAGGGCCGGCCGCCTTTCGGCTACCTGCGGCCGCTGCGCGCCCATCTCTTCCTGTCGGTCAACGCCGATGACGTGCGCGAAGCGCTGGTCGCCGGCTTTCCTGCGGCGCGCGTGCTGGTCGAGTCGGTGCACGCGAGCGACGCCTATCCGAACGAAGTCCGCATCGCCTTCGACGGCGATGCCGTGCTGTTCAGCGACGAGGCCGAGCGCGTCTTCCAGGCCGAGGGGCTCGATGCCTTCCAGCTGCACGAGTCCTCCAAGGCCGGAATGCCGCTGCCCGAAGGGCCGTTCAAGCCGCTGCTGGCGGCGCTGCATCGGTTGCAGCAGGCCAGCAGCCCCGTCATGCGCATCCGCACCGCGCTGGTCACCGCGCGCAGCGCGCCGGCGCACGAGCGCGCGATCCGCACGCTGATGAACTGGAACATCAAGGTCGACGAGGCGATGTTTCTCGGCGGCCTTCCCAAGGGCGAGTTCCTGCGCGAGTTCGAGCCCGACTTCTTCTTCGACGACCAGACCGGCCACGTCGATGCGGCCGCGCGCCATGTGCCCTCGGGGCACGTGGCCAGCGGCATCAGCAATCCGCGCTGAGCGCCCCTCGGCCTGAGCCGCGCGCGCCGAGCGCGCGTCACGCGTTCGCCATGCCGGTGTCATCGCCGGTTCACTCGGGTGTAACGCCCTCTTCCTAAAGTTGCCCGGCCGACGCGCGCCCTGTCTTCACGGCGCGCCATGGGTCGGCCACGCCGTCCTGCGCGTTCGTCCGACCCGGCGCCATTCCGCTCGACCCCGAGCTTTTCGCAACCCGAGCCACAAGGACTTCTCATGCCCTCTTTTCCCCTTCCGCGACAGCGTGCGCGCCGCCCGCGCATGGCCCTCGCGGCCGCATTGATCGTCGCCTGCAGCCTCGCCGCCTGCGGCGGCGGCAGCAGCGGCGGCGGAATCTCCACCGGTCTCCCGAGCGGCGGCACCACGCCCGCCACGGGCAGCGGCGAGACGCCCGCCGCCACCACGCCCGACACCGCCGCCGCCACCGCCACCAAGCCCGAGCTGCGCTGCGCGCCCTGAACTCTCCCAGCACGACATCAACCATGACCTCACGCCGCAAGTTCCTCACCCACACCGCCACCACCGGCGCCGCCGCCGCCGCGCTCTCGGCCTTTCCGCCCAGCATCCGGCGCGCGCTGGCGATCCCCGCCAACAACAAGACCGGCACCCTGAAGGACGTCGAGCACGTGGTGATTCTGATGCAGGAGAACCGCTCCTTCGACCACTACTTCGGCACGCTCGCCGGCATCCGCGGCTTCGGCGACCGCTTCCCGATCCCGCTGCCGAAGGGGCTGAACGTCTGGCAGCAGAGCGACGCCAACGGCAAGCCGATCCTTCCCTACCACCTCGACGGCAGCAAGGGCAACGCGCAGCGCGTGAGCGGCACGCCGCACTCCTGGAACGACGGCCAGAATGCCTGGGACGGCGGCCGCATGGACCAGTGGCCGCGCTACAAGAACACCGCGTCGATGGGCTACTTCAAGGAGGCCGAACTGCCTTTCCAGTTCGCACTGGCCAATGCCTTCACGCTGTGCGACGCCTACCACTGCGCGATGCACACCGGCACCAATTCCAACCGCCTGTTCCACTGGACCGGCACCAACGGACCGACCGGCGCCAACGTGGCCTCGGTGGTGAACGAGTTGGACGACATCGGCCCGTCGACCACGGGCTTCGAGTGGAAGACTTATCCCGAGCGCCTGCAGGAGGCCAAGGTGAGCTGGATGGTCTACCAGTTCATGCCGGACAACTACACCGACAACCCGCTCGCCGGCTTCAAGCAGTACCGCAAGGCGAACGAGGATTCGGGCAAGCCGGTCAGCAACTCCGCCGCCTCGCCGGCCTACGATCCGGCCAGCGACGACGCCGGCAATCCGCTCTACAAGGGCATCGCCAACACGATGCCGGACGGTGGCTTCCTCGAGCAGTTCCGCCTCGATGTGGTGAACGGCAAGCTGCCGCAGGTCTCGTGGATCATCGCGCCGGCCACCTACTCCGAGCACCCCGGACCCTCGAGCCCGGTGCAGGGAGCCTGGTACATCCAGCAGACGCTCGACGCGCTGACCGCGGTGCCCGACGTCTGGAGCAAGACCGTGCTGCTGATCAACTTCGACGAGAACGACGGCTACTTCGACCACGTGCCCTCGCCGTCGGCGCCTTCGCTCAACCCCGACGGCAGCGCGGCCGGCAAGACCACGCTGCCCGACGCGGACATCGCCTTCGAACGCTTCACGCACCCGAAGCCGCCCGGCACCACCTCGCAGCCGGCTCCGGACGGCCGCGTCTACGGTCCTGGCGTGCGCGTGCCGATGTACGTGGTGTCGCCCTGGAGCCGCGGCGGCTGGGTCAACTCGCAGGTCTTCGACCACACCTCGGTGCTGCGCTTCCTGGAGCAGCGCTTCGGCGTGAAGGAACCCAACATCGGCGCCTTCCGGCGCGCGGTCTGCGGCGACCTGACGAGCGCCTTCAATTTCGCCAACCCCAACAACGAGGCCTTGCCGGTGCTCGCGGGCCGCAAGAGCAAGACCGATGCGGATGCGCTGCGGGCCCAGCAACAGGCACTCGCCCAGATCGTGCCGCCGGTCAATGCGCAGCTGCCGCGCCAGGCCAGCGGCACCCGACCCTCGCGCGCCCTGCCCTACGAGTTGCACGCGAGCGCGCGCAGCGACGCGGTCAACGGCACGGTGCAACTGCTGTTCTCCAACACCGGCAAGGCCGCCGCCGTGTTCCATGTCTACGACAAGCTCAACCTCGACCGCCTGCCGAGCCGCTACATGGTGGAGGCCGGCAAGACGCTCGACGACAGCTGGAACGCGACCACCGACAACGCCGGCCTCTATGACCTCTGGGTGCTCGGCCCCAATGGCTTCCACCGCGAGTTCAAGGGTGACCTGAACCGGCTGCGCGCCGGCGACGCGGCCATCCCCGAGGTGCGCGTGTGCTACGACATCGCCAACGGCAATGTCTACCTGAGCATGACGAACAGCGGCAAGCGCAGCGCGAAGTTCACGATCCGCGCCAAGGCCTACCGCGACGACGGTCCGTGGAATGCGTCCGTCGCCGGCGGCGCCACGGTCGAGCAGCACTGGGACCTGGCGACCAGCGGCCAGTGGTACGACTTCGCCGTGACCTGCGACGCCGATGCCAGCTACTACCGCCGCTTCGCCGGTCGGGTAGAGACCGGCAAGCACGGCGTGAGCGACCCGGCGATGGGGCTCAGCGACGTGTGATCCCATGAAAAACGCCCCGTGGACCGGCAACGGTCCACGGGGCGCAGGGAGCGGCCTAGCGGCTGCGCCAGCCCTGGGTCCGCGCCAGGGCGGCCCGCCCGGCCAGCGCGAACAGGCCGCGGCCGAGCGCGGCCGTGAGCATGATCAGGGAAGCCATCGCCGCTGCCGGCGCGACGTCGCCGGCATCGTCCATGTTGAGCACCGCGACCGCAGCCAGCGTGGTCTGCGGCGAGTACAGGAACACCACCGCCGAGACGGTCGTCAACGCGTTGACGAAGAAGTAGCCGCCGACCTGCAGCACCGTGGGCAGCGCCACCGGCAGGTGCACCCGCCACAGCGTGCGCCAGAAAGGCACGCCCATCGATTCGGCCACCAGTTCGTATTCGCGATCGAGCTGGCGCAGCGCGGTGAGCGACGTCAGGTGGGCGACCGAGAAGAAATGCGCGACCGTGCAGACGATCAGGATCGCCATGCCGCCGTAGAGCCCGCGCAGCGGATTCGAAGGCGAGTTGAAGAAGAAGATGTAGCCGACGCCCAGCACCAGGCCCGGCACCGCGAGCGGCAGGTTCGCCAGCAGGTTCAGCGCCTCGCGCAGCAGGCCGAAGCGGCGCGGCTTCTCGACCAGGTAGGCCGAGAGGAAGGTGGCGACGGCGCCGGCCGCCGCGGCGCCCAACCCGAGCTGCAGCGAGTTGAAGTAGCTGGCCCAGCCGCCGCCGTCCATGTTGCCGAAGTCGTAGTTCCTGAGGGACGGCGCGAGCTGGTAGGGCCAGTAGGTGGCGAGCGAGGCGAACACCGCCATGCCGATCATCCCGAGGATGGCCGCGGCAATCAGCAGGCAGGCGGCGAACAGCGCGCGGTCGCGCGCCGGCACCGGCTCGGGGCGGTGCGGCGTCGCGCGCGCCGACAGCGCCGCCGCCTGGCGCCGGCGCACGCGCCGCTCCACCAGGAAGGACAGCAGCGCCGGGATCAGCAGCACGAAGCCCACCACCGCGCCCATCTGGAAGTTCTGCTGGCCGACCACCTGCTTGTAGATGTCGGTGGCCAGCACGCCGGTCTGGCCGCCCACCACCTTGGGCACGCCGAAGTCGGTGATGACCAGCACGAAGACCACCATGCCGGCCACGATCAGCCCGTAGCGCGAGGCCGGCAGCGTCACCGTGCGGAAGATGCGCCAGCGCGAGGCGCCCAGCGTCTGCGCGGCCTCGTAGAGCCGGCCGTCGGAGGTCGCCATCGCGGTGGTGAGGATCAGCAGCGCATGCGGCAGGGTCCAGAAGACCGAACCCAGCACGATGCCCAGCGGGCCGTAGATCGAGACCCCGCCGAGCCAGTCCTTGAACACGCCCTGGTTGCCGAACAGGTAGATCAGGCTGATCGCCGGCAGCAGCGAAGGCGCCAAGAGCGGCAGCAGCGCGATCGCGCGCAGCAGGCCCTTGCCGCGCATGCACGAGAGCGTGAGCCCGTAGGCGTAGACATAGGCGATGGCGGTGCACAGCACGGCGCTGAGCGCCGCCAGCCAGACGCTGTTGAAGGCCGACTGGACCAGCGCGGGGTTGTCGAGGTAACGGGCGAAGTTCGCCAAGCCGACGAAGGCGCCGGCGCGGTCGAAGAAGCTCTGCCCCACCAGAGCGGCCACCGGCAGCGCGACGATGACGACCAGCGTCGCCAGCGCGAGCAGCAGCCCGGCGCCGGTCAGCCAGCGCTCGCGGTCGAAAGCGGCGCTCAATGCGCCAGCACCGACAGCGCGTGCTGCGGCAGCTCGATGTGCACCATGCTGCTGGGCACCAGGGTCTCGCCCGCCCGGTGATCGGGTGGCAGCTCGGCCTCGATCTCGATGCCGAGCGGTTCGCAGGCCAGCCGCGCCGCAGTGCGGTTGCCGAGAAATTCGGTATCGAGCAGGCGGGCGGCGAAGCTGTTGGCGCCCAGGCCGTCGCCGAAGCGCCTGACCACCACGTGCTCGGGCCGGATGCCGACGGTGGCCTGCGCACCCACCTGCAGTGCGCCGGGCGCGCAGTGCAGCTCGCTGTCGCGCACCCGCACCTTGTCGCCCGCCAGCACGGTGGCGGGCAGCATGTTCATGCGGCCGACGAAGCTGGCGACGAAGCGGGTGCGCGGCCGGTGGTAGAGCTCGCCGGGCGACCCGGCCTGCTCGATGCGGCCGTCGTGCATCAGCACCACGCGATCGGCCATCGACAGCGCTTCCTCCTGGTCGTGCGTGACCATGATGGTGACGATGCCGAGGCGCTTCTGCAGCGCGCGGATCTCGCCGCGCAGGCTGGCGCGCACCTGCGCATCGAGCGCGGACAGGGGCTCGTCGAGCAGCAGCAGACGCGGATTGGGCGCCAGCGCGCGGGCCAGCGCCACGCGCTGCTGCTGGCCGCCCGACAGCTGCACCGGATACTTGTCGGCATGGGCCGCCAGGCCGACGAGATCGAGCATTTCGCGCGAGCGCCTGGCCATCTCGCGCGCCAGCGCGCCGGTCGGATGCAGGCCGTACGCGATGTTCTGCGCCGCCGTGAGGTTGGGAAACAGCGCATAGGACTGGAACACCACGCCGAAGCCGCGCGCCGCCGGCGGCAGGCCGGCGATGTCCTGGCCATTGAGCAACAGTTGGCCGCGGTCGGCGCGCTCGATGCCGCAGACGATGCGCAGCAGCGTGGTCTTGCCGCAGCCCGAGGGCCCGAGCAGGCAGACGAATTCGCCGGGCTCGACGTCCAGGTCGATGCCGTCCAGCACGCGGCTGGCACCGAAGGACTTGCCAATGCCACGCAGAGAAAGATAAGACGTCATGCGGGAGGTCTTACTGCGGCGGCGCCTTCTTTTCCGACTTCGATTCGTAGCGCTTCGACCATTCGGCCAGGATGCGGTCGCGGTTGGCGGCGGCCCAGTCGAAGTCGTTCTTGGCCAGCAGCTTCTCGACGTCGCCCGGCACGAATTCCAGCTTCTCCTGGATGCCCGGCAGCGCGAGCACCGCGAAGTTCTTGGCATAGAGCTCGTTGGCCTGCCTGGTCACGGCCCAGTCGGCCAGGGCCTTGGCGGCCTCCGGCTTCTTGGTCGTCTTCATGACGCCGGTGGCCTCCATGTCCCAGCCCAGGCCTTCCTTGGGCAGCACGATGTCGATCGGCGCGCCGTCGCGCTTGGTCTTGTTGGCGCGGTATTCGAAGGACATGCCGAGCGCGAACTCGCCGGCGCCGGCCTGGCGGCAGGGCTTGCTGCCGGACTGGCTGTAGATGCCGATGTTCTGGTGCAGCGCGTCCATGAACTGCCAGGCCTTGGGCTCGCCCATCATCTGGATCCAGCCCGACACCATCAGGTAGCCGGTGCCCGAGGCGGCCGGGTTCGGCATCGTGATCTGGCCCTTGTAGACCGGGTTCGTCAGGTCGGCCCAGCTCGTCGGCTTGGGCAGGTTCTTCTTCTGCGCCTCGGCGGTGTTGAAGCAGATCGCCGACGACCAGACATCCATGCCGACCCACTTGGGCGGATTGGCGCTGTCGCGCATGGTCGGCTTGATGGCTTCCAGGCCCTTGGGGGCGTAGGGCTGCAGCATGCCTTCCTTGTCGAGCAGCATCAGCGAGGTGGCGGCCAGGCCCCAGACCACGTCGGCCTGCGGATTGGCCTTCTCGGCCAGCAGCTTGGCGGTGACGATGCCGGTGGAATCGCGCACGAACTTCAGCTCGATCGAAGGGTTGTCCTTCTCGAAGGCCGCCTTGTAGGCCTGGACCTGGTCGGCCTCGAGCGCGGTGTAGACCAGCAGCTCGGTGCGGCCCTGCGCGGTGGCGCCGACGCCGAGGGTCAGCAGGACGGCGGGCAGGAGACTCTGGAAGGTGCGACGCAACATGAATGGATTCCTAGGGGGATACGGAAAGATGCAAGAAAAGGCGCGCGTCGGTGCGCGGCAGCCCTGGATCATCGGCAGCGGATATGACAGGCATTTGTCAACGCGGCGGCGCGTCGATGACAAACTGGTGCGTTGTCATGCAAATGACGCCGTTCAGCGCCGCTTAAGAATCCGGCGCGTCCCGGAGATACGATGAACGCAACGCGCCGCACCCAGGCGCGAACCTACTCCCACGCCATGACCACTTCCGCCGGCTCGCCCCACATGCTCACCACCCTGCGCCGTATCGGCGCGCTGGCCTCGCCCTATTTCAGGTCCGAGGAGAAATGGATGGCGCGCGGGCTGCTGGCCGCCATCGTGGCGCTCAACCTCGGCGCGGTCTACATGCTGGTGCTCAACAACCAGTGGTACGCGCGCTTCTACGATGCGCTGCAGAACAAGGACCAGGCGATCTTCTGGAAGGAGATCGTCTTCTTCTGCTGGATCGCGGCCGGCTTCATCGCGATCGCGATCCTCAGGTTCTACCTGACCCAGCTGCTGCAATTGCGCTGGCGCGCCTGGATGACCCGCAGCTACCTGCAACGCTGGATGGCCGACCGCACCTTCTACCGCCTCGAACTGGCGCGCTACGGCCAGCAGGACGGCCAGACGCCGGACAACCCCGACCAGCGCATCCAGGAAGACATGCAGATCTTCACCGACTACACGATGACCCTGTCGATGGGCCTGCTCAATGCAGTGGTCACGCTGGTGAGCTTCATCGGCATCCTCTGGGGCCTGAGCGGCATGGCGGACTTCACGCTGTTCGGCCACGCCTTCTCGGTGCCCGGATCGATGGTCTGGATCGCGCTGGCCTACTGCGCGGCCGGCACCGTCATCACGCACTACATCGGCCGGCCGCTGATCGGGCTGAACTTCCAGCAGCAGCGCTACGAGGCCGACTTCCGGCATCACCTGGTGCGCGTGCGCGAATACAGCGAGGCGATCGCGCTGGACCGCGGCGAGAAAGTCGAGCACGGCCAGCTCCAGCTGCGCTTCGGCGCGGTGCTGAAGAACTACCTGCAGCTGATCAGGAAGCAGAAGAACCTGGTCGCCTTCACCGCGTCGTTCGGCCAGGCCTCGGTGATCTTCGCCTTCATCGTGCAGGCGCCGCGCTTCTTCAGCGGCGCGATCCAGCTCGGCCAGCTGATGCAGGTCAACTCGGCCTTCGGCCGGGTGCAGGACTCGCTGAGCTGGTTCGTCGACAACTACGACCGGGTGGCCGTCTGGCGCGCCACGGCCGACCGGCTGAGTTCGTTCGAGGCCGCGATGCGGGCCAATGCGGGCGCGACCAGCGCGCTCGAACGCGCGCCCGCGGACAACGCCGAGGGCCTGCGCGCCGATGGCTTCGGCGTCACGCTGCCCGACGGCGCGCGCCTGATCGACGGCGCCGCGCTGGCGGTTCGTCCGGGCGACACCGTGATGCTGCAGGGCCCCTCGGGCAGCGGCAAGTCGACGCTGTTCCGGGCCTTCGCCGGCATCTGGCCCTTCGCCAAGGGCCGGGTCTCGATGCCCGACAACACCATGTTCATTCCGCAGCGGCCCTACGTGCCGGACGGCCGGCTGCGCGACGCGCTGGCCTATCCGCAGCCGGCGAGCGAGTTCAGCGATGCGCAGCTGGTGCAGGCGCTCAACGATGCGCTGCTGCCCGATCTCGCGGGCCGGCTGGACGACCGCGATGCCTGGAGCCAGAAGCTCTCGGGCGGCGAGCAGCAACGGTTGGCGATCGCCCGCGTGCTGCTGCGCAAGCCCGCCTGGCTGTTCGCGGACGAGGCCACCAGCGCGCTCGACGCCGACAGCGAGGCCACGCTCTACAAGCGATTGGCGGCAATGGTGCAGGCCGCCGGCGGGGCGATGGTGTCGATCGCGCACCGGGCCTCGGTCGGCGACCACCACCAGCGCCGCTGGACGCTGGTGCCGCAGCCCGAGGGCAGCGGCGTGCGCTACAAGGTCGAAGCCACGTAGCGCTCCCAGCCCCGCGCGCGCAGCTCGCAGGCCGGGCAGGCGCCGCAGCCGTAGCCCCAGTCGTGGCGCTGCGTGCGGTCGCCGAGGTAGCAGGTGTGGGTGTCTTCGACGATCAGCTCGACCAGGGCATTGCCGCCCAGCCGATGCGCCAGGCCCCAAGTCGCCGCCTTGTCGATCCACATCAGCGGCGTCTCGATCACGAAACGCCGGTCCATGCCGAGCGAGAGTGCGATCTGCATCGCCTTCATGGTGTCGTCGCGGCAATCGGGGTAGCCCGAGAAGTCGGTCTCGCAGACGCCGGTCACGATCACCTCGAGGCCGCGCCGGTAGGCCAGCGCACCGGCCAGCGTGACGAACAGCAGGTTGCGCCCCGGCACGAAGGTATTGGGCAGGCCATTGGCCTGCATCTCGAAGGCGATGTCCTGCGTCAGCGAGGAGGCACTGACCTGGCCCAGCACGTCGACCGTGAGCATGTGGTCGTCGCCGAGCCGCGGCGCCCACTGGGGGAAGCGCTCGCGCAGGCGCGCCAGCACCGTGAGGCGCGCATCGAGCTCGACCCGGTGGCGCTGGCCGTAGTCGAAGCCGATGGTCTCCACGCGTTCGTACTTGGCAAGCGCATCGGCCAGGCAGGTGGTGGAGTCCTGGCCACCGGAGAAGAGGACGAGGGCGGTGGTGTGCATGAGGATGGAAGTATCACGCACGGGTTCCAGGCTCGCAGCGAGCCGACGCTCAGGGCCCCGCGACCGCGCACTTCACAGGAACCGCTCCAGCAACTTGCGCGATCCGCGGTCCAGCGTCTTCACGTCGGGAATGCGGAACTGCACCCCGTGCGCGCTGGCGATCAGCAGCGCGCCGTCCTCGAGCCGGCGGATGTCCTCCTCGGCCTTCAGCACGAAGCGGGTCTCACCGCGGTCGGTGTCGACGGTCCAGGTGCTGGGCACGCCGAAGCTCGACACCTTGTGCAGCTTCAGCAGCGTGGGCGCGAAGTCCCGGGCCGCGAGCTCGTGGCCGAGCAGCTCGCGCGTGGCTTCGGGCAGCCGGTCGAGGCGATCGATCCAGACCAGCTCGCGGCCGTCGAGGCCGACCAGCGAGATGCCGTCGTCGGGCGCGGTGAGCGGGAAGGCCCGCACCGGCAGCACGCCGTCGTGGCGCATGCCGCTGTCGTCCGTCAGCACCAGCCGGCCGAAGGTGTCGCGTTCAAGTTGAAAGTTGCTCATGCGTCCCCCGCCGGATGTGCCGCGTGCCCGCCCAGCGCCATTGCCACCGAGGCGCGCTCGGCCGCCGCCCCCGCGCTCTCGTCATCGGCCTGTCGAAGCTGGGCCTGGTAGAGCCGCCAGTAGGCGCCCTGCTGCTCCATCAGCGCGTCGTGCGGCCCGACCTCGACGATCTCGCCGCGGTCCATCACGACCAGCCGGTCGGCCTTGCGCAGGGTCGAGAGCCGGTGCGCGATCGCGATCGTGGTGCGTCCCTGCACCAGGTTGTCGAGCGCCTTCTGGATCTCCTTCTCGGTCTCGGTGTCGACGGCGGAGGTGGCCTCGTCGAGGATCAGGATGCGCGGGTCGATCAGCAAGGCACGCGCGATGCTGATGCGCTGCCGCTCGCCGCCCGAGAGCCCCTGGCCGCGCTCGCCGACCAGCGAGTCGTAGCCGTGCGCGAGCCGCAGGATGAAGTCGTGCGCATGGGCGGCGCGGGCCGCGGCCACGATCTCCTCGCGCGTCGCGTCGGGCTTGCCGTAGGCGATGTTCTGCGCGATGGTGCCGAAGAACAGGAACGGCTCCTGCAGCACCAGCCCGACGTGGCGCCGGTAGTCGGCCACCGCGAAGCGGCGGATGTCGGTGCCGTCGACCTTGATGGCGCCGTCGGTGACGTCGTAGAAGCGGCAGATCAGGTTCACCAGCGTGCTCTTGCCCGAGCCGCTGTGGCCCACGAGTCCGATCATCTCGCCGGGCTCGATCACCAGGTCCAGGTCGCGGATCACCGCCCGGCTGCCGTAGCGGAAGCCCACGTCGGCCATCTCGATGCGCCCCTGCACGCGCTCCACCTTCACCGGGTTCGCGGGCTCCGGTACGTTGCTCACGTGGTCCAGGATGTCGAAGATGCGCTTGGCGCCGGCGGCCGCCTTCTGCGTCACCGAGACGATCCGGCTCATCGAGTCGAGCCGGGTGTAGAAGCGTCCGATGTAGGCGATGAAGGCGGTCAGCACGCCGACCGTGATGCGCCCGCGCGCCACCTGCCAGATGCCGAAGCCCCAGACCACCAGCAGGCCGATCTCGGTCAGCAGCGAGACGCTGGGCGTGAACAGCGACCAGGTCTTGTTGAGCTTGTCGTTGACCTGCAGGTTGTAGGCGTTGGCGGCGTGGAAGCGCTTCGCCTCGCGCTGCTCCTGCGCGAAGGCCTTGACCACGCGGATGCCCGGAATGGTGTCCGCCAGCACGTTGGTGACCTCGCTCCAGACCCGGTCGATCTTCTCGAAGCCGGTGCGCAGCCGGTCGCGCACCACGTGGATCATCCAGGCGATGAACGGCAGCGGCACCAGCGTGACCACCGCCAGCAGCGGATTGATCGAGAACAGGATCACGGCGGTCATCGTGATCATCAGCACGTCGGTCAGGAAGTCGAGCGCGTGCAGCGACAGGAAGACGTTGATGCGGTCGGTCTCGGAGCCGATGCGCGCCATCAGGTCGCCGGTGCGCTTGCCGCCGAAGTAATCGAGCGGCAAGGTCAGCAGGTGTTCGTAGGTGGTGGTCCGCAGGTCGGCGCCGATGCGTTCCGACACCAGCGCCAGCAGGTAGGTGCGGGCCCAGCCCAGCGCCCAGCCGACCAGTGCCGCGGCCAGCAGCGCGCTGAGGAACATCACGACCTTGGCGACCGCGATCTGCTGCCCGTTCTGGAACGGGATCAGGATGTCGTCCATCAGCGGGATGGTCAGGTAGGGCGGCACCAGGGTCGCGGCGGTCGATGCCAGGGTCAGTAGAAACCCGGTGATCAGCTGCTTGCGGTAGGGCTTGGCGAAGCGGCCCAGGCGCAGCAGCACCCAGGTCGAGGGCGGGGCCTGGAGCTCCGGTTCGCCGAGCGCCGCATCGTCCGCGTCGGCACCCGCAGGTGTCGCCTGCGCGACATCTTCGATCCTCGCCTCGAACAGTTTCTGCAGCCGCAGCGCCGCCGGCTGCTGGGCCAGGGTGTAGCGCCAGCGCGCCAGCCGGCCCCGGGCGTCCAGCAGATCGAGCGTCCCGACGCCGGCATGGTCGCCAAACTGGAGCTCCAGGCCCCCCGGCGAGGGAATCGGCCATTCGGTCCAGGTTCCCCCGGCGCTGCAGGCCAACAGGCGGCGATCGGTCAGCGCCAGCAGGCCGGACTTAAACCGAAGTTCCTCATCGAGGTCAACCGGGAGGGTCGCCAGAACGTTTTCCGCGACTGAGAGCCGACTTTTCAGAGCGTCTGAGGCCTCCCCTGCTTCGCCCCCCGGGGCTCCGAATGGATCTTGATGTTGCATTGTGTTTCTGTACTTCCGGCCCTCCGACGGACCCTTTCTGGCGCACGTCGGGCGCCGATTCTGACTGATCGCCATGGGCGCGCTTGAAAGCGCCGTGGTGCTCGGCCAAAGCACATCGAACGTTTTCATGACCCGTTTCGACGACATCCGTCTGCTGCGCATCAACTATTTGCGCGGCCCGAACCTCTGGACCTACCGCCCCGTGCTCGAAGTCTGGCTCGACCTCGGCGCGCTCGAGGACCATCCTTCCAACACGATTCCCGGCTTCACCGAGCGCCTGACCACGCTGCTTCCGGCCCTGATCGAGCACCATTGCGGCGTCGGCGAGCGCGGCGGCTTCATCCAGCGCCTGACCGAAGGCACCTGGGCCGGCCATGTGCTGGAGCACGTGGTGATCGAGCTCTTGAACCTGGCCGGCATGCCGACCGGCTTCGGCCAGACCCGCAGCACCTCGCAACATGGCGTCTACCGCATGGTCTTCCGCGCCCGTGACGAGCAGGTCGCCCGTGTCGCGCTGGCCGAGGGCCACCGCCTGCTGATGGCCGCGATCAACGGCGACCCCTTCGGCGCCGTCGACGTGCAGCGCGCGGTCGATGCGGTCAAGGCCAAGGTCGAGGACTGCTACCTCGGCCCGAGCACCGCCTGCATCGTGGGCGCCGCCACCGACCGCGGCATCCCGCATCTCAGGCTCAACAGCGGAAACCTGGTCCAGCTCGGCTACGGCGCCAACCAGCAGCGCATCTGGACCGCCGAGACCGACTACACCAGCGCCATCGGCGAATCGATCGCCAGCGACAAGGAGCTCACCAAGTCGCTGCTCGCGAGCTGCGGCGTGCCGGTGCCCGAAGGCCAGGTGGTGGCCAATGCCGAGGAAGCCTGGGAAGCCGCCGAGGACATCGGGCTGCCGGTGGCGGTCAAGCCCTCGGACGCCAACCACGGCCGCGGCGTTTCGCTCGAACTCCACACGCGCGAGGAAGTCATCGCAGCCTTCGCGGTCGCCGAGCCCGAAGGCAGCGACGTGATGGTCGAGCGCTTCATCCGCGGCTACGAGCACCGCCTGCTGGTGGTCGGCGGCCAGGTGGTCGCGGCCGCGCGCGGCGAGGTCATCACCGTCACCGGCGACGGCAGTTCGACCGTGGCCCAGCTGATCGACAGCCAGCTCAACAGCGACCCGCGGCGTGGTGCCGAGGAGGAATTCCCGCTCGATGTGATCGTGGTCGACACCGACGCCAAGCTGCAGCTCGAGCTCAAGCGCCAGGACCTGGACGCCGCGGCCGTGCCCGCCGCGGGCCGGGTGGTCACGATCCAGCGCAACGGCAACATGGCGATCGACTGCACCGACCAGGTGCATTCCGACGTCGCCCATGCGGCCGTGCTGGCCGCCCGCGTGGTCGGCCTGGACATCGCCGGCGTCGACCTGGTGGCGGAGGACATCTCCCGACCCCTCGGGCCGCAGGGCGGCGCGATCGTCGAGGTCAACGCCGGCCCCGGCCTGCTGATGCACCTGAAGCCGGCCGTCGGCTCGCCGCGGCCCGTGGGCCGCGCGATCTGCGACCACCTGTTCCCGGACGACGCGCCCGGCCGCATCCCCGTGGTCGGCGTCGCCGGCTCGCAGGACACCGCCGTGCTCTCGCGCCTGGTGGCCTGGCTGATCGGCCTCGGTGGCCGCCACACCGGCCTGGCCTGCCGCGACGGCCTGTTCCTCGAGCGGCGCCGGGTCGATGCCCGCGACAGCGCCCACTGGGAAGCCGGCCACCGGCTGCTCGTGAACCGTGCCGTGCAGGCGGTGGTGATCGAGAACGGCGCCGAAACGATCCTGCGCGACGGCCTGGCCTACGACCGCTGCGAAGTCGGCATCGTGACCGACCTCGAAGGCGCCGAAGCGCTGGGCGAATTCGACATCACGGCCAGCGACCAGATGGTCAGGGTGCTGCGCACCCAGGTCGACGTGGTGCTGCCCGAAGGCACCGCGGTGCTCAACGCCGCCGATCCGCGGGTGGCCGGCCTGGCGCCGCTGTGCGATGGCGACGTGATCCTCTACTGCGCCGACCCGCAGGCCGCGGTGCTGGTCAAGCACCAGGCCGAAGGCGGCAAGGCGGTGCTGGTGCGCCAGGACCGCGTGGTGCTGGCCAACGGCAGCAGCGAATCCTTCCTGCCCGGCCTCGGCCGGCTGACCATCTGGCGTGCCACGCATGCCGGCGTCAGCCTCGACAGCCTGCTCGCCGCGGTCGCCGCGGCCTGGGCGCTGGGCATCCCCCTGAACCTGATCGGTGCCGGCGTCGAAGCCTTCGAAGCCGACCTGCAGGCGGCGCTCGCGTCGCTGCAGCTGTCCCAGACCCTTGTCTCGCCCGAACAACAATTTGCCTGAAAGATGACCTCCAGGTTTCGCGCACTTCGCGCAGGCGCCCGGGAGCAGCGGCGGAACCGGCTTTGCCGGGCCGCGCGCTGCGCCCCCTTGAGGGGGGAGGCGGCTACGCGAAGCGAGCAAGCAACGGGGGGGAGCCAATAATCATGGAAGTCACCCGCATCCGCGCCTTGCGCGGGCCCAATCTCTGGAGCCGCCACACCTGCATCGAGGCAATCGTCCGCTGCACGGGCGATGACACCGCGATCGAACGCCTGCCGGGCTTCGAGGACCGCCTGCGCGCGCTGTTCCCGACCATCGGCGAGTTGCACCCGATCGTGCTGGGCCAGCCGCTGGCACTGGCCCACGTGCTCGAGAACGCCGCCATTGCCCTGCAGGCGCAGGCCGGCTGCCCGGTGAATTTCGGCCACACCTCGCGCACCCTCGAGGACGGCGTCTTCCAGGTCGCCTTCCAGTACAGCGAGGAGGCCGTCGGACGGCGCGCGCTCGAGCTGGCCATGGCCCTGATCGACGCCGCCCACGCCGGCACCGAATTCGACGCCAACGCGGCCATCACCGAGCTGCGCGACCTCGACGAATCCGAGCGCCTGGGGCCGAGCACCGGCTCCATCGTGGATGCGGCGGTGGCACGCGGCATTCCGTACCGCCGCCTCACGCGCGGCAGCCTGGTCCAGTTCGGCTGGGGCTCGAAGCAGCGCCGCATCCAGGCCGCCGAGGTCGACAGCACCAGCGGCGTGGCGGAGGCAATCGCCCAGGACAAGGAACTCACCAAGCAGCTCCTCAATGCGGCCGGCGTGCCGGTGCCGCTGGGCCGGCCGGTGGCGGACGCCGCCGACGGCTGGGCCGCGGCGCTCGAAATCGGCCTGCCCGTGGTGGTCAAGCCGCAGGACGGCAACCAGGGCAAGGGCGTCACGGTCAACATCACGACCCAGGAGCAACTGCTCGCCGCCTACGACTCGGCCGCGGTCTACGGCGAGGTCATGGTCGAGAAGTTCCTGCCGGGCTTCGACTTCCGCCTGCTGGTGGTGGGCGACCGGCTGGTGGCCGCGGCCCGCCGCGATCCGCCGCAGGTGATCGGCGATGGCGTGAAGTCGGTCCGCGAGCTGGTCGAAGGGGTCAACCAGGACCCGCGCCGCGGCGAAGGCCACGCGACCTCGCTGACCAAGATCCGGCTCGACGACATCGCCATCGGCCGCCTCGAGTCGCAGGGCCTGAAGCCCGACAGCGTGCCGACGCTCGGCCAGCGCGTGGTGCTGCGCAACAACGCGAATCTCTCCACCGGCGGCACCGCCACCGACGTGACCGACACCGTGCACCCCGAAGTGGCGGCACGCGCGGTCGATGCGGCCCAGATGGTCGGCCTGCACATCTGCGGCGTCGACATGGTCTGTGAAAACGTGCTGCGTCCGCTCGAGGAACAGCACGGCGGCGTGGTCGAGGTCAATGCCGCGCCCGGGCTGCGGATGCACATCTCGCCTTCCTTCGGCCGTGGGCGCGCGGTCGGCGAGGCGGTGATGGACACGCTGTTCGCGTACGGCGACGACGGCCGCATCCCGGTGGTCGCCGTGACCGGCACCAACGGCAAGACCACCACCGCGCGCCTCATCAACCATTTGCTCGCCGGCAGCGGATTGCGCACCGGCATGACCAACACCGATGGCGTCTACGTCGACGGCCGGCAGACCGACAGCGGCGACTGCAGCGGTCCGAAGAGCGCGCGCAACGTGCTGCTGCATCCGGACGTCGATGCCGCGGTGTTCGAAGTCGCGCGCGGCGGCGTGCTGCGCGAGGGCCTGGGCTTCGACCGCTGCCAGGTGGCGGTGGTGACCAATATCGGCAGCGGCGACCACCTCGGCCTGAACTACATCACGACCGTCGAAGACCTGGCCGTGCTCAAGCGCGTGATCGTGCGCAACGTGGCGCCTGGCGGCTACGCGGTGCTCAACGCCACCGACCCCAACGTGGCCGCGATGGCGACCACCTGTCCCGGCAGCGTGATCTTCTTCGCTGCCGACCGCACACATCCGGTGATGGCCACGCACCGCGCCCAGGGCAAGCGCACCGTCTATGTCGACCAGGATGCGGTGGTGGCCGCCGAAGGCTCCTGGCGCGAACGCATTCCGCTGCGCGACGTGCAGATCACGCGCAACGGCACCATCGGCTTCCAGGTCGACAACGTGATGGCCTCGGTGGCCGCGGCCTGGGCCGTGGGCCTGGACTGGGACAGTATCCGCAGCGGCCTCGCGAGCTTCAAGAACGACGCCGCCGGCGTGCCTGGCCGCTTCAACGTGATGGACTACCGCGGCGCCACCGTGATCGCCGACTACGGCCACAACACCGACGCCATGCGTGCGCTGGTCGCCGCAGTCGACACCATGCCGGCGAAGAAGCGCTCGGTCGTGATCAGCGGCGCCGGCGACCGGCGCGACTGCGACATCCGCGACCAGACCGCGATCCTCGGCCAGGCCTTCGACGACGTGATCCTCTACCAGGACGCGGCGCAGCGCGGCCGCGCCGACGGCGAGGTCATGGCGCTGCTGCGGCAGGGGCTGGAGGGCGCGGAGCGCACCCGCTTCATCGACGAGATTCGCGGCGAATTCATCGCCATCGACGCGGCCCTGGCCCGGCTGCAGCCCGGCGACCTGTCGCTGATCCTGGTCGACCAGGTCGAGGAAGCGCTGGCGCATCTGTCAAAACGAATCGCCGCTGGATGATGCGCTGAGCCCCCTGTCCAGCAGCGGGTGCGACGCTGTCTGACAGCAAGGCGCGCCTCCGGGCGCTCGCGCGCCGCCCTGCCGTCCCACACGATTCCTTCTCCATCGGGCCACAGACTGAGGGCCTGGAGTGGCGCGAGTCCGCGCCACCATGGACAAGGAGTCACCATGAACACCGCACTGCATTCCTGTTTCGCCGCCCTGCTGGCCGCCGGCAGCCTCGCCGGCGCATCGGCCGCCTTCGCCGCCGGATCGCCCCCCGACTCGCTGCCCTGCGACGGCATGCTGCAGGACAAGGCCGCGTGCCTGCGTGAACGAGGCGCAGCAGCCGAGACGGCCCGCCGAGGCGGCTTCCCCGCGCCCGATGCGGCCACTCTGCAGCAGAACGCGCTCGCGCGCTGCGCCCGGCAGCCGGAGAGCGACCACGAGGCCTGCGAGGCCCGGGTCATGGGAGGCGCTTCGACCACCCTGACCGGCAGCGTGCTGGGCGGCGGCGTGATTCGCCAGGCCGAAACGCCGGTTCGCTGAGCGCACAATGGCAGGCCGCCCCATGCCTGCCACGAGACTGTCACAAAGCACCTGCGGACGCTGGCTATAGTCAGGGGAATGTACTAAAGGAGGAAGGTTTCCCTATGAACGCCATCAAGGTCGCCCGCCGATTCATCGAAACGGACCCGGCCAACGCGTCTGCAAAGATCCTCGCCCGATTGGTCCTGGCACTCGAATCCGAGGCCAGCTTCGAGCTCGTCACGCTCTATGAACTCGACTACAAGAGCTTCCAGCTGGCGATGGACATCCTCAGGGAATGGCGCCTCGACCGCTACTACGCCAGCAAGTCCAAGCTGTACGATCTGTCGCTGCAGGTCAGCGAACTGAAGGAGTGAAACTGGCGCCATCCGCGTTGGGGTCACCGAGTGACCCAGTGACAGAGTTCGAGCTCAAATTCCAGGTCGACGCGCCCAACCGGGCCGCGGTGGAAGCGGCTGTCGCGCGGGGACGTTCCTATCGCGCGCGGCTGCGTGCCCGCTACTACGACACGGCGGACGGCGCGCTGGCTGCCCGGCACATCGTGCTGCGCGTGCGCAAGGAAGACGGCGCCTGGATGCAGACCGCCAAGGCCCCGGGTGCGAGCCCAGTCGAGCGTCTGGAACACAACGTCGAACTGCCGCCCGTGCGGGCCAGCGAGGTGCCGCTGCCGCTGATCGGGCGGCACGACGGGACGCCGGTCGGCGAGCGGATCGCCCAGGCCCTGCGCCAGGCCGGACACGACCCGGCCGAGGCCGAGCTGGTGCCGCTGTACGGCACCGATGTCTGGCGCACCACGCGCGAAATGCGCAGCGGCGACGCGCTGGTCGAACTGGCCTTCGATGTCGGCGAAGTGCGCAGCGGCGACCGCTCGTGGCCCCTGTGCGAACTCGAGATCGAGCTCAAGCTCGGCAGCGCTTCGTCGATGCTCGAGCTCGCCCGCCGCTGGCGCGGCCGCTACGGACTCTGGCTCGACACCGTGTCCAAGTCCGCGCATGGCGAGCGGCTCGCGCAAGGCTTGGCCTACGGCCCGCCGACCAAGGCCCGGGCGCCCCAGCTGGACGCCGATGCCGATGGTCCGCAGGTGTTTCGCGCCGTGCTCGACAGCTGCCTGGCGCAGATGCTTCCAAACGCCAGCGAGGTCGCGGCCGGCAGTCCCGACCCCGAGCACGTGCATCAATTGCGGGTCGGCATCCGGCGGCTGCGCACCGCGCTGCGAGAGATGGCCGACTTCGCCCCGGCCATCGACCCGGCCTGGGAGCCCGTGCTGGCCGATACCTTCCGCGCGCTCGGCCGCCAGCGCGATCGCGACCACCTGCTGCGGGTGGTGCAGCCGCAGATGCTGGCGCACGGGGCACCGCCCTTCGAGTTCGAGGAGGCGTCCGGCGAGATCCCCGAATCGAAGACCGTGGTCCGGGCGCCGAGCTTCCAGGCGGTCCTGATGGACCTGATCGCCGCCGCCCTTCCGAGCGGCGCCGAGGGCGAGCCGGCGAAGAAAGGCACACCCGCACGCAAGGCGCTCCGGCTCCGGCTTTCGACGCTGCATCGGCAAGTGCTGCGAGACGGCAAGCGCTTCGACAGCCTCGAGCCGGCCAAGCAGCATCGCGTGCGCAAGCGCCTGAAGCGGCTGCGCTACCTGGGCGAGTTCGCGGCCCCCCTGTTCGGACGGCGCGCCGCGCAGCGCTTTCTGGACCAACTGGAACCGGCGCAGGATGCGCTCGGCGCGCACAACGACGCCCAGATGGCGATGACCGCCTGCCGCGACGGCGCCGCCTACGACGGCGCGGCCTGGTTCGCGGTCGGCTGGCTGGCGGCGAACCAGCCCGCCAGCGCCGCGCAGTGCCGCAAGGCGCTCGCCAAGGTGGCGGATCTGCGCCCGTTCTGGACGCGCTGAGCGGGGGACCTCCGCGCCCCCAGCGCAGCACCCGCAGCGGCCGCGATTGGCGGTAGCACGCGAAAGCCCCCTTTGCGGCGGCTACGCGCCGAAATTTCTTCTCATTGTTTCGACACGGGCAACAGTGCGATTCATTTTTATGCGGGTTTTTACCTACATGCCAGGCTAGACTTGCCCGCACGGATCGCAAGAACGGTCCGGCCCGTTCAACCAAAGCCAGAAAGAAATCCAATGAAGACCTCGAAGATCCTCGCCGCCGCCGCCCTTTCGCTGCTCGCCGCCGCCGGTGCCCATGCCGAAATCTATGATGGCGTGCACGCCCTGACCTCTGCCAACAGCCGCGCCGAAGTGAGCGCCCAGGCCGCGGTCGCTGCCCGCAACGCCAATCCCTACGCCGAAGGCTATTCCAGCGGCGTGACCACGATTGCCAGCACCCGCGACCGCGCGTCGGTGCGCGAAGAAGCCGTTGCCGCCGCCCATGCCCCGAACCAGAACGTGCGCCGCGAATCCTTCGCCGGCAGCGTGATTCCGTCGCAATTCGGCGGTGCCCGCATCCGCACGACGCGTCAAGCCGCCCTGTAATTCGCGGCTCGCAGAAACCACCGGCCCTGGCGAAAGCGGGGCCGGTTTTTTTTCGCCTTATGGTTCGGAATTCACAATTTCGTAAAGCCAATTCACTACATTCGTAATCATTGAAGGTTCACTTACACCAAAGGGCAGCTTGTCACGCCCCTTGGCTCCGTGTTCAATGCACCTTCGCCGTCGGCGAATCCGGCCCCGCCGATGGAGCGAGAGCGCGGTGAACGTGGAGCGGCCTCTGGAGGTTAGGAATGGGCAAGTTGATGGTTTCGGATACTGACGGTGAAACTCCCACGATTCGGCTGATCGACGATGACGTCTCGTTTCGGCGCGCGCTGCAGCGGCTCCTGCGCGAGGCTGGCCATCAGGTGGCAGAGTACGGCTCGGTCGGCGAGATGCTCCTCGAGGGCATCGGCAGCGCACCCGGCTGCCTGGTGCTGGACATCCACATGCCCGGCCCCAGCGGGCTCGATCTGCAGGAGATGATCGCCAGCCAGCCCGAACCCCTGCCCGTGATCTTCGTGACCGCCGAGGCCACGGTGCATGAAACGCTGCGCGCGATGAAGGCCGGCGCCGCGGATTTTCTTTTCAAGCCGGTGGACGGCGAAACCCTGCTGTCGGTCATCGGCAAGGCCATACAGGACGATGCCGCGCGGCGCCAGGCGCGTCGACGGCTGTGCGCGCTGCAGACCCGCTACTCCCGGCTCAGTCCGCGCGAGCGGCAGGTCATGGAAATGGTGGTCAACGGTTCGCTCAACAAGCAGATCAGCGCCCATCTCGGTGCCGCGGAGCGCACCGTCAAGGCCCATCGCGCGCACGTCATGGAGAAGATGGAGGTGAGTTCGCTGGCCGACCTCGTCCGGGCCGTGGGGCAGTTGGGCATGTCACCCGGCGACGCCAGCCACGCCGGCGCCTGAAAGCGAAGACCCGCCTCCCACCTGCGCGGAACTAGGACCCACTTGCCCCGAGGGGCACCCGGGCTTCTCCTTGGCCCGACGGGCGATGCCGGCAGGCGACTCCATTATTCTTCAGCCATGCCGCCAATGTCCGATTCCACCGCCGCCCCCAAGACCGCCCCGCATCCCGCCATGGCGTGGATCCCCGACGGCAGTTTCCTGATGGGATCGGACCGGCACTATCCCGAGGAAGCGCCGGTGCACAAGGTGGCGGTGAAGGGTTTCTGGATCGACACCCACACCGTGACCAACGCCGAGTTCAAGCGCTTCGTCGATGCGACCGGCCACGTCACGCTGGCCGAGCGTCCGGCCCGGGCCGAAGACTACCCCGGCGCCGACCCCGAACTGCTCGCGCCCTCCTCGGTGGTCTTCCAGAAGACCGCGGGACCGGTGGACATGGGCAACCCGCACAACTGGTGGACCTACCAACGGGGCGCCAACTGGCGCCATCCGCGCGGACCTGGCAGTTCGCTGCAGGGCCTGTGGAAGCATCCGGTGGTGCATGTCGCCTTCGAGGACGCCGAGGCCTATGCAGCCTGGGCCGGCAAGTCGCTGCCGACCGAGGCCGAATGGGAGTTCGCGGCCCGCGGCGGGCTGGAGGGCGCCGAATACTGCTGGGGCGACGAATTCAAGGTGCGCGGCCGGTCGATGGCCAACACCTGGCAAGGCCAGTTTCCATGGCAGAACCTGCTCGAGGACGGCTACGAGTGGACCGCGCCGGTCGGCGCCTTCGCGCCCAACGGCTACGGCCTCTACGACATGGCGGGAAACGTCTGGGAATGGACCACCGACTGGTACCAGGAGCACGGCCGCATCACCCACGCCTGCTGCACGCTGGACAACCCGCGCGGCGGCCCGGTCGAGGGCAGCTACGACCCGCGAACGCCCGGAGTGCGCATCCCGCGGCGCGTCATGAAGGGCGGCTCGCACCTGTGCGCACCGAACTACTGCCACCGCTACCGGCCGGCGGCCCGCATGGCACAGCCGATCGACACCTCGACCTGCCACCTGGGTTTCCGATGCGTCGTGCGCGCCGAGCAGGCGCAGTCCTGAAAGCGGACGGAGCCGATCAAGATCGCCCCGCCCAGCTGCCCTTCCCCTGAGCGGCTACTGGGGCAGGACGCGGGCGCCCTCGCCGCTGCCTTCGATGTAGACGCGCTGCCCGACGCGCAGCACCGGCCCCGCCGGCTGTGTCACCGAAACCAGCACGCCGCTGTTGGTGCGAACCACGATCTGCTGACCGGCGATCGGCTGCGAGTACCGGTTCGCGACCTCCGCGCCGGCGATGGTGCCGCCGATGGCGCCCGCAACCATCGCCACATCGCGTCCGGTGCCGCCGCCGATCAGGCTGCCGATGCCCAGGCCCGCGAGGCCGCCGACGACCGCGCCTACGCCGGTATGTTGCGAACTCTGGATCTGCGTCGGCGTGATCTGCTCGATGACCCCCTGGCGGATCGTCATCGATCCGGACTGCGAGCCGGGCGCGGCGCAGGCCGCCAGGATCAGGACCAGGACGAAAGCCGCGATACGGGACAGAAAAGTCTTCATGATCTACCTCGCTCCTTCAAGTGATGGACTGGGGATTCTTCAACCGAAAGCCGGTCACCAGCAAGGACAGACCCACCGCCAGCGCAAAGGCACCGATCAGCAGGCGGCGCCCGTCGGCGGTTCCGAAGCCGAACAGCAGGCCGATGCCCAACAGCAGCGTGCAGGCGCTCACGACCAGCACAGGCACGACCCCGCCGCCGCGCGGGGCCAACGACACTCGCCGGCCTGCCAGCGCGTAGGCCAGCCCGGCCGCGCCGAGCGCGATGCAGGCAGTGATGATGCCGCCGAAGAAGGCGACCGAGCCCAGGATGCGGCCCTCGATGTCCGGATAGGCGAGGGCCACCGCGCCGATCGCCAGGCGGATCAGCGCATCGACCAGCACCAGCACGAAGAGCCAGTTGAAGCGCGGCACCTTGGAGAGCGCGAAGGCCACTGCCAGCGCGAGAAGCCCGTCGACCAGAGCGAAGGTGCCGTTGCGCCCGAGCATCTGCGCCATCGACGATACCGGCGCCAACAGCATGACCAGCGCGAACATCGCGCCGAACGCGCCCCGAAGCAAAAGCAGGACCCGCAGCAAAGGCATGAACGCTACTCCTTATTCATATTTGACGACAGGGTTTCGGCCGCGGATCAGCCGTCCGTCCATGGCTCCACCAGTTCCCACGGCGGCGTCTTGGACTTGGTGTTCTTGCAGAAGATGTAGCCGCCCGCGCCGAGCATCGTCTTGTGACGATTCTCGATATGTGCCAGCCGACACCCGGCGCGGCCCTTCGGATCCTTGGCCGGCGTGATGCTGCCGCTGTTGGAGGTGGCCGGGTTGTCCCAGCTGACCTTGACGCCGTCCGCACCCGTGTTCAGCGTGCCGTAGATGGTCTTCTTCATCAGATCCATGTCGGCCTTTCCGAACTTGGTGATCGGCGTGTCGCGCATCGAGTTGTAGATGCTCAACGGGGTGGCCGCTGCCGAGGCTGCGGCGGCCACCGCCACGGCCATCGCCAGCCCTTTCAATGTGTCGCTCGTTCGCATGACTGAAGTCCTTACTTGGGGAGAACGAAGTTGATCTGGAACCGGACGAACCAGTCCGAGGCATTGTCAGGCCGAATCACGTTGTAGCCGGCGCCGACAACGAAGTTCATCGGCACGAAGCCTTCGGGCCGGACCCGCAGCGTGACGATATCGGCGATCGGGTTCGAGAGCTTCGTCTGCAGGTCCGAGTCGTCCAGCGCCCAGGCGCCACAGGCTGCCAACGATGCCGCCGCCATGGCAACCCGGATCGGGCGCTCCGCGATCAACATTTCGGTATCCTCATGAAGGCCGGCATGGCACGGTCGGCGACGAACCGATCTTGGGTGCGGCCGCAAAAGCTGCAAATTGGCCCAACGGGCAACGCTTGCTGCCCTTTCGGGCAATCGGGGTTTTCGCCGAAGTTTCAATTCATGTGGGCACTCTCTGCAACAGCGCACATTGCCGATAAGACAACAGGCCGGCGCCGCCGTACCATGAAGCGTGAGACAGATGCATTTCCAGTCTGCAGGGGGACGAATGAAAACACAACAACTTGAAATCGCAGCCATGCTGGCAGCCGCCGTCATGGCCATGCCCCTGGCGGCAAGCGCCCAGCAGGCCGCAGGCGCCGCCGTGCCGATCTCCGGCGAGCAGCAGGAGGCGGACTATCGCGTGATCGCCGCGCGTTGCGGCTCACCGGCCTTCGAGAAGGCCTTCTACAAACAGTCCAGGGCCGCGGTCTCCGCAGGGCTGGTCACCAAGCACCGCGACCCGGTACAGGTCGAGAAGACCGTCACGGCGCTGCGACGCAGCCCCGTCGTGCTGGTCGCGACCCAGGCGGACTGCGCCGCCGAACTCAAGCGGTTGGCGGAACTGCAGAAGAGCCGCGCCGAGATGCTCAGGAGCGGGCGCGGACCAAGAAAATGATCCCCTACTGGGTCTTCATTCGCTTGTATTCGTTGCGCTTCATGTCGAGGTAGTCGCTGCGCTCCACCTCGTGCAACTGGCGCGCATAGCGCTCGGTGCTGTCGAACCACTGCGCCAGGCGCGTCTGCAGCTGGGCCTCGGCCGGCGCGTCGAGGTAGGAGTCGATCGCGAGGTAGTAGCGCATGGTGTTGCGCTCCACCACGCCGCGCACGCCGCCGACCAGTTCCGGCTGACCCGATCCGTCCTTGTCCTTCGTGCTGAAGCCGACCTTGTCGCTGCCGATCGTCGCGAGGTAGCCCTGCATCGCGATCCGCGCCGCCGTGCCGTAGGCATAGGCGTAGGCCATGTGGATGAACGTCTTGCCGTTGGGCAGGGGCGTCGCCTCGAACTCGATGCGGTAGTCGCGGGTCGACAGCGGCCCCTTGTCGGCACTCAGTCGCACGCTGAGGTAGTCCGCGGATACGGTCGCGGGTTGCCAGACGAAGTCGATGCGCTGCGCATCCCCCAGCGGCTGGTCGAACTTT
The DNA here is from genome assembly GCF_056403395.1 of Variovorax sp. P2_H12. Taxonomy (NCBI): domain Bacteria; kingdom Pseudomonadati; phylum Pseudomonadota; class Betaproteobacteria; order Burkholderiales; family Comamonadaceae; genus Variovorax; species Variovorax sp. P2_H12. The sequence goes on from NZ_JBFUFO010000002.1 coordinate 195,969, forward strand.
CGACCGACCGAGACCGCCAGGGTGGTCGCCGCCCCACCGCCGCGCACGGCGCAATGCTTGGTATTCAGATGCAGCATCAACACATCGCACCACACCGCCGGCTTGCTGAGCGAGGCGCTGACCTGCTCGAAGGGATGATCGACGAGCGCGAAGATGTCGCCGCTCAACTGGCCCGAGACCTCGCTCGATTCGAGCACCAGCGGCCGCCCGAACACGTTCTTGTCGAACTGCGACTGAACCACATTGAACTTGGCCAGAAGCGCCGCGGCGCTGCCGAGCTGCTGCGACCAGGCCACGGCGGGCAGGAGCAGCAGCAGGCAAAGACACAGAACGACCCGGCGAAGCAAAGCGTTTTGCATGATGCCCGCCATTGTGTCCCCGTCCGGCCCGGAAAGAAATGCCCCAGAAAATGGCCGGCGCAGCCAGGCCCCTTCGTGAAACACCGCGGATCTGGCTTTGCCAGTCCGCTGGTGTTGCCCCCGGTAGGGGGTGGGCGCCCGACACGAAGTGCGGGCAACCTGGGGGCGAGCCCTATACAGCCATGATGGAAACGGCTTTGGTGTTCAGGTAGTTTTCCATCGCCTCCGGTCCGCCCTCGGATCCGTAGCCGGAATCCTTGATGCCGCCGAAAGGCATTTCGGGCGAAGGCGCGGCCGGCTGGTTGATCCACAGCATGCCCACTTCCATGCGCTGTGACAGCAGGTGCGCGTTCTTGATCGACTGCGTGAACGCGTAGCCGGCCAGGCCGAAAGGCAGGCGGTTGGCCTCTGTGATCGCCTCGTCAAGCGAGTCGAAGCCGCGGATGGCCGCGATCGGGCCGAAGGGCTCGTTGTTGAAGACGTCGGCCTCGAGCGACACATCGGTCAGCACGGTCGGCGCGAAGAAATTGCCGCTGCTGCCGACGCGCTCGCCACCGGTGGCGACCTTGGCGCCGGTGGCGCGGGCGTCTTCGAGCACCTTGGCCATGGCACTCAGGCGGCGCGCATTGGCCAGCGGGCCGAGCGTCGTGCCTTCGGCCAGGCCGTCGCCGAGCTTCAGGCTCTCGGCATGCTTCACCATCGCCTGGGCGAAGGCGTCGCGGATGCTGTTGTGCACCAGGAAGCGGGTCGGCGAGATGCAGACCTGCCCGGCATTGCGGAACTTGGCACCGCCCGAGGCCTTCACGGCCAGTTCGACGTCGGCGTCGGCGGCCACGATCACCGGGGCATGGCCGCCGAGCTCCATGGTGGCGCGCTTCATGTGCAGGCCGGCCAGGGCCGCGAGCTGCTTGCCCACCGGGGTCGACCCCGTGAAGGTGACCTTGCGGATGATCGGATGCGGGATCAGGTAGCTCGAGATTTCGGCCGGATCGCCGAACACCAGGCCGACCACGCCCTTGGGCACGCCGGCATCGACGAAGGCCTGCAGCAGCGCGGCCGGCGAGGCCGGCGTTTCTTCCGGTGCCTTGACCAGGAAGGAGCAGCCGCTGGCCAGCGCCGCGCCGAGCTTGCGCACGATCTGGTTGATCGGGAAGTTCCAGGGCGTGAAAGCGGCCACGGGGCCCAGCGGCTCCTTCATGACCAGCTGTTGCGCCGCCAGGTTGCGCGAAGGCACGATGCGGCCATAGACGCGGCGGCCTTCGTCGGCGAACCATTCGATGATGTCGGCACCGGCGAGCACCTCGCCACGCGCTTCGACGAAGGGCTTGCCCTGCTCCTGCGTGAGGATGCGGGCGATCTCGGGTGCGCGCTCGCGCACCAGTGCGGCGGCGCGGCGCATGGTGACCGCGCGTTCGTTGGCCGGGATCCGGCGCCAGGCCTCGAAGCCCCGCTGGGCGGCGTCGAGGGCGCGGTCGAGGTCGGCGATCGCCGCAAAGGCGACCTTGCCGATCGGCTTGCCGGTGGCTGGGTTGATCACGTCCTGGGTCTTGCCGCTCGCGGCGTCACACCATTCGCCATCGATCAGCAGGCGGGTGTCGGGGTAGCTGGGGGTGGTCATGCGGAGTCCTTGAATTGCGAGGCCGCCTGGAAGGCAGGGGGGCGGCCGCCGATCCTACCTAACTCCGCGGTCGCCGTGATTGCAGCGCCGGGTTGTTCGCGCGCACCCAGTAGAACTGCTTTGCCACGGCCGCCGGCTCGATCCGCAGCCGCCGCACCGGCGTTGCGCCGATGAGGCCGTCGACCGAGCAATAGAGCGGCTGGCCCTCGGCGAGGTTTCGATGGGCATCGAGCATCGATCGCAGCGAGACCGCCGTGCTGTTGCGCCCGGTCTCGACCGAGCGCACGAAGAAGCGTTCGCGGGTCGCGACCAGTTGGCTGCGGGAGGTCGGATCGTCACCGGCGCCGGCAAACCGGACACCCGTCCATGACGCCTCGACGTCGAAGGCCAGCATCACCGCATCGGGCGTGTCGATGCCCTTCAGCGATCCGCTCTGGGCGGCAGCCAGCCAACCCAGCAGTTGCGGCGTGAGCTCGAAGCAGACCGAATCGGGGGCCGCGCCGGCCAGTCCGGGCACGTCGACGAAGACGCTCCTGCAACTGCGGCTCGCGCTTTCGATCCGCCGCGCCTGCTGCCGGCGCCGTCTCGCGCGCACGTGGGCGACGGCCGCGAATCCGGCCACCGGCGCGGCGACGGCGAGGACCTTGAAGGCATCGTAGCCATAGCCGGTCAAGGTCATCCCCGCCCCTTCCTCAGGCACGTGCCGCGGCTCTCGTACTCCGACCTGGGATTCACGCTGGCTCCTCGTCGCAACCTGCCGCCCCGACCGACACGGCGGGTGGCATGCGCTGACCGTATATCGGCGGCGCAGCGGAAAACTTGAAGGGCCCGCGTTGCACGGGCGTGACGCCGGCGTCCCTTTCAGCGCGCCGATCCGCTCGCCGACAGCAGGTTCACGGTGTTCTGAAAGCGGTGTGATTCGACACTGCACCCCCGTTTTTTTTTGGAGGAACTTCATGACCGCAAGGCTTTTCTACCGCGTCGCGGCGTTCGCGCTGGCGCTGGTGCTCACCGCTTGCGCGGCGCCCGGCTCTCAGCCCGGATCGATGACGATCCGGCAGGGCAAGATCGAGCAGATCACGCCGACGCAGATCGCAATCTCGCATCACACCGGCGTCGGTGCGGTGCTCGGCGGCCTGACCGGCCTCGGCATCGGCATCGGCAGCCTGATCGGCGGCGGCACCGGCCGCGATGTCGCGATGGTGGTGGGCGCGATCGGCGGCACGATGGCCGGCAGCGAGATCGCCCGGCGCTACGACTCACCGCTGGCGGGCCAGGAAATCTTCGTTCGCACCGACAGCGGCGTGCCGGTCGAGGTGACCCAGCCCGTCACGCCCGGCCTGCGCGTCGGCCAGCGCGTGTTCATCCAGGGCAACGGCGAAGCCGCGCGGGTCGTGGCGCAATAGGCTCGCCCCCCAGGTTGGGCTCACTTCGTGTAGCCCGCCCACCCCCCTGACCGGGGGGCGACACCGGCGGCCCGGCGAAGCCGGTTCCGCGGTGTCTCACCAACGGGCCTGGCTGCGCCGGCCGATCAAACCCACGCTGTGCTTATTCTTCGGTGCGCGGAGCGCGCCCGTTCGGGGGCAGCCGCGGAACCGGCTTCGCCGGGCCGCCGGCTGCGCCCCCGGAAGGGGGTGGGCGTCCCGACACGAAGTGCGGGACAACCTGGGGGAGAGCTACGGCCTGCCGTTCTGCGAGAGCAGGACGGCAATGGGGCGGGTGCCGGGGAACTCCGAGAAGATGATGGTCATCATGGCGGTGATCGGCACCGCGAGGAAGGCGCCGGGCACGCCCCACAGGGCGACCCAGACGGCGAGGCTCACGAGGATCGCGAACGGACTCAGGTTGAGCGAGTTCCCCATCATGTAGGGGTCCAGGAAGTTGCCGATCAGGAACTGGACCACGGCCAGCATCATCATGATCTGGATGGCTTCGCCGGCGCCGCCGAACTGGGCCACGGCCATCAGCCCCGGCAGCACCACGCTCAGGAACGAGCCGATGTACGGAACATAGTTCAGCAAGGCGATCATCACCGCCCAGAAGCCGGCGAATTCAAGGCCGGCCAAGCGCATGATCACGTAACTCAGCGCGCCGAGCAGCACGCCGAGGAAGGTCTTGAGCGCCAGATACATGCCTACCCGTGAATTGATGTCGGCGATGACCTGCTTGATGCGCTGCGCATGCTGCGGGCTGCGCGCGATGGCCGAGATCTTCACGTCGAGACGACTGCGCTCGACCAGCAGGAAGCAGGCATACAGCGCGACCACGATCACGGTGGCGAACAGCGACGACAGCGACGACAGCGCCGAGCCGACCACCCGCTGCAGGCTCACCTGCGCCAGCAGGTCGCGCCGCAGCGTCGTCCAGGTCGGCTCCGCCTCGACGCGCATCAGCACCGCCACCCGCTGCACCGCCGCCAGCAGCGATTCCTGGTAGCGCGGCGCCATGGCGATCACGCTGTCCTTGTTGGCCAGGATGGTGTAGACCACCAGCCCCAAGCCGAGCGCGATGATCAGCACCGACAGGATCGAGATCACCAGCTGCGGCAAGGCCGGGCCCAGCAGCGGCACCCCGCCGATCAGGCGCGCCAGGCCGAGGATCACGTAGACCACGAAGACGCTGAACATGATCGGCACGAACACGTTGCGCCCGATGTAGAACACCCAGCCGATCATCAGCGCGATCGCGGTGCCGTAGACGAGCGTCTGGAATCGTTCGTTCATGCCGATGCCGTCAGCGCGTGCGCCTGTCCGCCATGTCGACCGGACGCGGCGTCTGCGAATCCGCGACATCCACCCAGCCGCCGCCCATCGCCTGGTACACGCCGATCGTCTGCGTATAGCGGTTGGCCTGCAAGGTCACGAAGGCGAGTTCGGCCGCGAACAGTTCGTTGTCGGCCACCAGCACCTCGAGATAGCCGACCAGGCCGTTCTCGAACTTGAGCCTGGACAGCCGCGCGAATTCGCGCAGCGCCTTGACGCGCCCGCGCTGGAACTCGACTCCCTCGATGCTCTTCTGCGTGCCGATCAGCGCATTGTTGGTGTCGCGCAAGGCGCCCAGGACGGTCTGCTGGTAGACCAGCTCGGCCTGCGCCTTCTGCGCCTCGGCCGAGCGGACCTGCCCCTCGATGGCGCCGAAGGTGAAGATCGGGCCGGTCAGGCCCGCGACCACCGACCACGCGGTGGCCGGACCGGTCAGGAAGTTGCTGAAGGAGGTGCTGGTGGATCCCAGGGCGCCGGTCAGCGAGAGGCTCGGATAGTAGAGCGAGCGAGCGACGCCGATGCTGGCATTCGCGGCCACCAGGTTCTGCTCGGCCGCCAGGATGTCCGGACGCCGCTGCAGCAGGTCGGAAGGCAGGCCTGCCGGGATCAGCGGCGCAAGCAGTTCGTCGATGGTCCGCCCGCGCGGGATCGGCGCCGGATCGCGGCCCAGCAGGATCGAGATCTGGTTCTCCAGCGTCGCGATCTGCTGCTCGAAGGTGGGGATCGCGGTGAGCGCCTGCTGGTACTGGGAGCGCACCTGCATCACCTCGGTCTGCGACACCAGGCCGGACTTGAAGCGCAGGTCGAAGATGCGCGCGGTCTCGCCGAAGTTGGCGGCGGTGGACTTCGCGATCTCGAGCTGGCGGTCGAGTGCGCGCAAGGCGATATAGCTGGTCGCCACGCCTGTGACGAGCGTGAGCACGACGCCGCGCTGGGCCTGCTCGCTGGCATAGACCTGGGCCTGGGCGGCTTCGCTCATGCGCCGCACGCGGCCGAAGAGATCGATCTGCCAGGTTGCGTTCAGGCTCGCCTGATACAGCGAGAAATAGTTGCTGACGGGCTCCGGGATCGGCGGCTGGCCTTCGCGGCTGGCCCGCGTGCGGGCGGCCCCGGCGCCATAGCCGAGCTGCGGATAGGCCTGGGAATCGGTGGTGGTCAGGGCGCCGAGGAACTGGTCGATGCGTGCCGCCGCGACGCGGACGTCCAGGTTGTCGCGCAGCGCCGTCTCGATCAGCTGGTTCAGGGCGGGGTCGCCGAACTGCTCCCACCATTTCGTGTTGGCGACCTCGGCCGCCTTCGGGTAGTCGATCCGCCATGCGGTCGGCGACTGCACCGACGGCCGCACGAAGTCCGGCCCGACGGTGCAACCCGCAAGACCGACCAGGACCGCGGCGCAAACCGCTGCGAGCGTTAACTTCCTCATCTCGTTCTCCTTCAGCCGAGCGCCATCAGCGCGTAGCCGAACAGCAGTGACACTACCAGCAATGCGATGCTCGCCACGGCCCAGCGCCGCGCGAAAGTGTCGATCACTTCAAATGCTTTCCCCGCCGCCGTGACGCCGCCGCCGAGCCGGCCCAGCGCGACGCCGACATCGCCCGCCGGAATGCGCGGCAGGTATCGGCCGAGGCTGTCCAGGCCAAGCGCGATGGCGCCGCCGATCAGAACCGGCCACAGGGCCGCCCACAACGCGGACGGCGCCAGCGCCTGGGGCAGCGCGCCGAGCGGCAGTGCCAGGCACAGCGCCCACGGCAGCGCCACCGAGGCCAGCGCCATCGCCAGCCAGGCCCCGACCAGCACGGCCGGCGCGCGTGCGCCCGGGTCGATGGCGGTGTCCGCACTCAGGCGTCGCAGGAAATGGACCATCAGCAGCGTGGTGGCGATCGACGACACGACCGCCACGGTGGCGGTCAGGCCGCTGCCCATGAGGTCCTTGGCCGCGTACTTGGCCAGCGCGCCACCGGTCAGCGGCAGGCCGCCGAGACCCAGGGCGATCACCGCGGCCGGCAGCAGCATCGGCCACAGGTGCCGGCGGCCGGTCAGCATGACCACGCCGACGGCGAGGAACAGCGCGCCCTTCACGAGCAGGTGGTGCGCGGCATAGAAGGCTGCGGCCAGCGCGGTGCCCGGGTCTCCGGCGGCCAGGCCCATGCCGATCACCGCCACCAGGAAGCCCATCTGGCTGACGCTGGAGTAGGCAAGAATCAGCTTGGGCTGGGTTTGCGTGAGGCCGATCGCGACGCCATAGAGGGCGCCGAAGAGGCCGATCGCCGCCAGCGGCAGGCCGAAGTCCGGCAGCGCGACGTCCAGCGGCAGGAAGCGGATCAGGGCGATGACGCTGGCCTTGACCACCGCGCCGCTCATCACCGCGGCGGCCGGGATCGGCGCGGCGCCGTAGGCGATCGGCATCCAGAAATGCAGCGGCACCAGGCCCGCCTTCATGCCGAGGCCGACGATCAGCAGCAGCAGCGTGAGATCGCGCCAGGGCGAGCCGGGCAGCGCCGCCGCGGCGTCGCGGATCAGCAGGCTGCCGTCGGGCGTGGCCTGGGCGAGCAGCAGCAAGCCGGCGAGCAGGAAGGCCTCGGCCAGCAGGGCGAGCCCGAGATAGAGAGCGCTGGCGCGCCAGGCATCGGGCCCGTCGCCCTGAAGCACGAGGCCGCTGGCGCCGACGCTCAGCACCGCGAGCAGGAAATAGAAGCCGATCAGGTCGGCCGCCAGGAAGACGCCGACACAGCCGGTCAGCGTCATCAGCCAGCAGACGATGAAGCCATCGCGGTCGGGCCGGTCGCGCAGCCAGCGCGCGGCATAGGCGCCCGCGAAGATCCACAGCAGCGAAGCGACGGCGAGCAGCATCGCGCCCGGCACATCGAGCGCGAAGGTCAATGCGAAGAAGGCATTGCCCAGCACCAGCTCGGGCTCGCCGCCGGCCAGCAAGGCCGCGGCCAGGGCCGGCACCGGTGCCAGCACGAACAGCGCCGGCAGGCGCCGCCGCAGCCGCGGGAACGCGCATGCGAGCAGCAACAGCAACGGCACGCCGAGCGCCAGCGGCAACAGCACCGGCACCTCGAACACCACGGCGGCAAGCGTGACGGAACCGATCATCGCGCCCCCATCGACAGCCCGCCGGTGCGGCCGATCTGGGCCACGTCGACCGGCAGCAGCGCCGCCACGCCGAGCAGGAACGAGCACAGCGCGAGCGCCAGCACCGCCGCCTGCTGGTAGCGCGGAACGCGCGCCTTCGGCACCCAGCCGAGCGCGGCCGGCGCCATCGCGCGCACCACCACCATGAACACGTAGGCGCTGGTCAGCAGGCCGCCCACCAGCATCACGACGACCCACCACCACTGGGCCGTGGCGATCGCGGCCGACAGCAGCAGCCACTTGGCGAGGAAGCCGCCCGAAGGCGGCAGCCCGACCAGCGAGGCGCCCGCCAGTGCGAAGGCCGCCATGGTCATCGGCAGGGCCCGGCCGGCGCCGCGCAGGTCGGCGACGCGGTCATGGCCGAGCGTGCTGTAGATGAGTCCGGCCGCCATGAACATCGCGGCCTTGGCGGTCGCATGCGAGATCGCCTGCAGCAAGCCACCGGTGACCGCGACGGCACTGTCGATCCGCGCGGCGTCGAGCCCCGCGACCAGCGGGAACATCAGGAACAGGTAGCCGATCTGGGCCACGGTCGAGTAGGCGATCAGCAGCTTCAAGCGGGCCTGGCGCAAGGCCACGACGTTGCCCACCAGGATCGCCGAGGCGCCCAGCGCCGCGAGCAGTTGCGCCGAGGGCAGCGTCACGACGCCGGCGAAGACGTCGACCCACAGGCGCACCACCAGGAACCAGGCGCCCTTGATCACCAGCGCGGACAACAGCGCGCTGGCCGCCGCGGGAGCGCCTGCATGCGCGGGCGGCAGCCACAGGTGGAGCGGGAAGAGCGCGGTCTTGGCCAGCAGCCCGGCGGTCATCAGCGCCGAGGCGGCCCAGGCCACCGGTTCGGGTCCGACCCGGGCGGCCAGCAGCGAGATGTCGAGCGTGCCGTAGGCGCCGTAGAGCAGGAAGGCGCCCAGCAGATAGAACATCGAGCCGAGCAGCGCGTACAGAAGGTAGCGCAGTGCCGCCTGCAAGGTCTCGCCGCGGCCGTCGAGGCTGACCAATGGAACGCCGGCGAAGGTGAGCAATTCGAGCGCCACGTACAGAGTGAACACGTCGCCGCTGACGAACACCAGGTTGAGCGCACCCCAGACGGCCAGCAGCAGCAGCCAGAAGGTCAGCGGGCCGCGCTTCTCGCGCACGCCGGCCGGCGTTGCGAAGTCGCCCCCCGCGTAGACGCCGATGGCCGCGACCACCAGCGCCACGACCACCATCATGCAGACCGACAGTCCGTCCGCGCGCAGCGCCACGCCGAGGGGCGGCGCCCAGCCGCCGAGCAGGTAGACCAGCGCGTCGCCGGAGCTGATCAACGCATCGGCGATCAAGGCCACCACGCCAATCCCGAGCACGAGGGTCGCCCAGGCCACCCGCTGCACGTGGCGGCCGCCGAGCACCAGCCCGATCATCACGCCGGCAAAGGGCAGCAGCACCGCCAGCACCAGCAGCAGGCCACCGGGCGTCGTCGTCATATCCACAGGCATCGAAAGCGGCACTCAGGGCTCTCCGTCCACAGGCTTCGCCGCGGCTGCGCCGCCCTCGGCCGACAGCGAGCCGGAGCCCGTTTCCTCGAACAGGCGCAGCAGCAGCGCGACCGCCAGCGCCGAAGCCGCGAAAGCCACCACGATGGCGGTGATCAGCAGCGCCTGCGGCACCGGGTCGCCGCCCATCCCGGCGGCCGCACCCCGGCGCGCGATGACCGCGCAGACCAGGAAGATGCCGTTGCCGATCAGGTTGAAGGCGAGCACCTTGCGCAGCGGCTGCGGGTTCACGATCAGGCCATAGAGCCCGAGGCCCACCAGCACGGCGGCACACAGGCCGAAGAGAGTCGTCGTGTTCATGGTCTTCGCGGCGCCCCGGTCAGCAGCAAGGCCAGCGTCACCGCCAGCGAGGGCATCAGCGCGGCCTCGATCACGATGATCAGCGGCTTCGCCAGACCTCCCGGATAGGCCAGGAAGGCGCCGGCGCTCCACGCGCCCAGCAGGCCGATCGCGATGAACACCGCCGGCCCGCCGACCAGCGCCACGCGCAGCCAGGTGCCGCTGACCGCGGGGGCGTCCCGCAAGCCCGCCATCATGACGAGCAGCCACATCGCGGCCAGCACCGTGGCGCCCTGGAACTTGCCACCCGGATGGTCGGCGCCGACCCACAGGATGTAGACCCCGACCACGATGCCGATCGGCGGCAGCACGCGCGCCAGCCAGGCCAGGATGCCGTTCGGGTCGGCGACCGGCGCCGGGCCCGGGCGGCCGCCCCAGAAGCGGTCGGGCGCCAGCGACCAGATGCCGATCAGGGCGAACAGCAGCACCACGGCCTCGAGCAGCGTGTCCATGGCGCGGAAGGCCAGCAGCACCGCGGTGATCGGGTTGCCGACACCCGTCGAGGCAATGTTCTGCACCACCTCGGGCGCCAGCGTGGGCCCGGGATCGGGCAGCAGCAGCACGCAAGCGGCGATCACCGCGGCGACGGCCGCGGCCAGGATCGCGGCCAGCACGCGCGTGAGAAGGCCCGGCCGCTCGGCGCGGGCTGCGGCTTCGGTCTTGCGCAGCCGCGATGCGGCGCCGATCAGCAGCGCGCCGGTGAGGCCGGCGCCGATCGCGGCCTCGGTCATCGCGACGTCGATCGCCGACAGCTGCAGCCACACCAGCGTCAGCAGCAGGCCATAAGGGATGAAGCCGGCCACGGCCGCGAAGGTGTCGCGCGCCACGATGGTCCAGAGCGCGAGCGACAGGAACAGGATCGCCAGCGCGATGTTCATAGCTAGGCTCATGGCTTCGCTCCGCCGCGCGGCACGGCGCGCGCAATGAGCTGCGAGACCACCGCCGAAGCCAGCAGCACCAGCAGCCAGATCAGAATCAGCTTGAGTGCCGCGCCCACGCTGCCGGCCTGCGGCAGCAAGCCCAGCACCACCAGGCCCAGCCCGAGGTTGTCGGCCTTGGTCAATGCGTGCAGCCGCGTGAAGGTGTCGGGAAAGCGCAGCAGGCCGACCGTGCCGGCCAGAAAGAAGAAGGCGCCGGCGCAGACGGCCACGACGGTGAAGAGGTCGGCGAACAGGTTCACGGACGGTCCTCGGCGTCGGTCGGCTCCGCGGCCGAGCCGGCCTTGACGAAGGCGATGGCGGCGAAGCCCGCCAGCAGCGCCAGGATCAGGGCCACGTCGATGACCGCGCCGATGTCGGCGGTCGCCGCGCCCAGCAGCAGGAAGGCGGCGATGCCGCCGGTTCCGAACAGCTGTGCCGCCATCATGCGATCGACATTGCCCGGCCCGCGCAGCACGCAGACCAGGCCGAACGCGACCATCGCCAGCACGAAGGCGGTGGCACCGAGCAGGAAGCTATGCATGGCTCTTCCCCGCGACCAGCACCTTCTCGAGCAGCGCTTCCTCCTCGGCCATCTGCTCGGCGACCGGTTCGCCGACGTCCAGGCAGTGATAGAGCACGCCGCCCTCGACGTCCCCGGCCGGCACCGAGCCCGGAAGCAGGCTGGTGATCGACGTGAATTCATTGCGCGCCAGGCCCGGCGGAAACTTGATCGCACAGACCACGAAGCCCGGCCGCAGCGGCATCCGCGGATGGAGCGCCCGGCGGGCGACGTCGACACCGGCCAGCACCGACTGCCACAGGAAATGCGGCACGAAACCGAGCAGCGCGCCGAGCCGCACATGGCCCGCCTCGGGCGGCAGCAGCCGCAGGCTGGCGAAGGTGCCGGCGACGACCGCGACCAGCCCCACCCCGAGGTCGGCCGGCTTGACGCTGGGCATCAGCACCAGCCAGAGCACGAGAAACAGCAGGCCACGAACCAGCGCCGTGGTGCGCGGCGAGTGCGCTGCGAAAGCGCGCTTCACGCGGTCGCCCTCGTGCCGCCGCCGGCAAAGATCAAGCGGACATCGATTTTGCTCAGGCGCTCGTAGAGCCGAGCCTCGGCGCGCACCGGCCACCAGTCGTAGAGGAAGATCTCCATCGGCCGCCACAGCGCGACCCAGGCGCCGATCACCAGGCTGTCGTGGATCAGCGTCGCGTAGCGCCCCTTGCTGACGAAGCTGGCGATCGACTCGCCGACGATGGCGGCCGTGCCGACGAACAGCACGCCGATCAGGAGGCTGATGCGGCCGGTGCGGAACATCTTGCGCAAGCCGCGCCACGTGGCCAGCGCACGCTGGCGGAAGTACTCGTCGACGGCCTCCTTCAGCATCGCGGCATCGGCCGGCGTGACGCTCTCGGCATCGACGTGCACGACCAAGTCCAGCGGCCGGCCGGCCGGGACCTCCTGCGCCCACTCGACAATGTAGGCCTGCGCCTTGGGATCGAGGTCGCGTTTGCGGAAAGGCGCGGGATCCATCGAGTTGAACAGCTGCCTCAATTCGGCCACGTGCAGGTCGAGCACCACGGGCCCGGGAGGTGTTGCGGCTACCTGCATGGGGATCGACCGATGAGCCGGAGCCGTCCGCTCACGCCGGCTCGACCGCGCCCGCTGGCGGCATGGGTTTCTCGTTGCCGAACGCCAGCATGTACAGCGTCGGCAGGAAGACCAGCGTCATTACTGTGGCAACCAGCAACCCGCCCATGATCGCGAAGGCCATCGAGCCCCAGAACACCGTGGGCGCGATCGGGATCAGGCCGAGCACGGTCGAGATCGAGGTCAGCATCATGGGCCGCATCCGCGAGGTGGCCGCAGACACCACCGCGTCGAGCACGCCCTGCCCCTCCGCGCGGTTGGTCTCGATCTGGACGATCAGGATCACGCCGTTCTTGGCGATCATGCCGATCAGCGCCAGGATGCCCAGGATGGCGACGAAGCCCAGCGGCCGATTGAAGACCAGCAGCGTGATGACCACGCCGATCAGGCCCAGCGGCATCACGCAGACCACCATCGCGAGGCGCCGGAAACTCACCAGCAGCACCATCATGCTCAGCAGCATGAGCACGATCATCAGCGGCACCACGGCGAACACCGAGGCGCTCGACTCGGCGCTTTCCTCGGACAGGCCGCCGGTCTCGATCTTGTAGCCCTTGGGCAGCTTGGCGTTGAGTTCGACGATCTTGGGCGCCAGCGCCTCGACCACGGTGTCGGGCAGCGCGCCGTGGATGACGTCGGCGCGCACCGTGAGCGTCGGCACCCGGTTGCGGCGCCAGACCAGCGGCGACTCCTGCTCTTCGGAGAAGGTCGCGAACTGGCTCAGCGGCACCATCCGGCCGCTGGCGGTGGGCACCTGCAGGGTGCTCAGGGTCTGCAGCGACAGGCGCTGCTCGGCGCTGGCCCGGGCCACCACGTTGACCAGGTAGATGTCGTCGCGCACCTGGGTGACCGGGGTTCCGGTCACGGTGGCGTTCATGATGCCGGCCAGCGCGGCGGAGCTGATGCCGAGCTGGCGCGCCTCGTCCTGGTTGATGCGGATCTGGATCTGCCGCGCGGGCTCCATCCAGTCGAAGTTGACATGCCGGGCTTGCGGATGCGAGCCGAGGAGGCCGGCCAGCTCGAGCGAGATCTTGCGGACCTCGTCCTTGTCGGGCCCCATCACGCGGTACTGCAGCGGCCAGCCCACCGGCGGCCCGAGCTCGAGCGGCGAGATGCGCGCCACGAGGTCCGGGAACTGCTCGGCCAGCGCCTTCTCGAGCTTGAGCTGCAGCCGGTCGCGCGCCTCGAGGTCCTTGGCGACCACGATCACCTGGGCGAAGAAGGGGTTGGCCAGCTGCGCGTTGAGCGTGAGGATGAAGCGCACCGCGCCACGGCCCACGTAGGTGCTGAAGTGGTCGACGTCCGGGTCGTCCTTGAGCAGGGCCTCGAAGCGCTTGGCCTGCTCCTCGGTCGCATAGATCGAGGCGTTCTGGCGCAAGGTCAGGTCGACCGTGAGCTCGGGCCGGTCGGAGGCCGGGAAGAACTGCTGCGGCACGAAGCGCACCAGGAACATCGACGCCACGAAGGCCGCGAGCGTGAGCCCGATGGTCAGCCACTTGGCCCGGATCGCGCCCTTCAGGAAGCCGCTGAAGGCATTCAGGAACTTGCTGGGCTTGACCACCGCATCGGCCTTGGGCGTCTTGAGCAGCGCCTTGCCGACCAGCGGCGCGAAGATCACGGCGCCGAGCCAGGAGACGATCAGCGCGATCGCCACCACGGCGAAGATCGAGAAGGTGTACTCGCCCGCCGAGCTGCGCGCGAAGCCGATCGGCACGAAGCTCGAGATCGACACCAGCGTGCCGATCAGCATCGGCGCGGCCAGCGTTCGGTAGGCGAAGGTCGCGGCCTGGTCCTTGGTGTCGCCGGCCGCGAGCCGGTTCAGCATGGCGTCGACCGTGGTCATGGCGTCGTCGACCAGCAGCGTCAGCGCGATGATCAGCGCCCCGAGCGAGACCCGGTGCAGGTCGATGTGCACCAGGTCCATGACCGCGAACACGATCGCCAGCGTCAGCGGGATCGACAGCGCCACCACCGCCCCCGGGCGCATGCCCAGGCTCACGAAGCTGCACACCAGGATGATCGCGATGGCCTGCCACAGCGAGGCCATGAAGTCGTTGATCGCGACGTCGACCGTGACGGCCTGGTCGGCCACCAGCGTGGGCTCGATGCCGTGCGGCAGGTTGGCCGTGATGTCGGCCATCTCGGCCTTGATGTTGCGGCCCAGCGCCAGGATGTCGCCGGCGTCGCGCATCGCGATCGCGAGGCCGATGGCCGGCTTGCCGTTGACGCGGAACATCGGCTGCGGCGGATCGGTGAAGCCGCGCCGCACGGTCGCGATGTCACCCAGGCGGATGTTGCGCCCGCCCAGCACCAGGTTGACCGCCTCGATGTCGCGCTCGGAATCGAAGGCGCCCGTGACGCGCATGAACATGCGCTCCTGCTCGGTGTGCAGGGTGCCGGCCGGACGGATCACGTTCTGCTGCTGCAGTGCCGCCACGATCGCGCCGTAGTCCAGCCGCAGGCCCGCGAGCCGCTCGGTCGAGAACTCGATGAAGATCTGCTCGTCCTGGGCGCCGAGCACCTCGATCTTCGAGACGTCGGGCACCTGCAGCAGGCGCGAGCGCGCCGACTCCACCTGGTCGCGCAGCTCGCGGAAGGTGTAGCCGTCGGCCGTGAAGGCATAGATGATGCCGAACGTGCTGCCGAAGTCGTCGTTGAAGAAGGGGCCGACCACGCCCGAGGGCAGGGTCTGGCGCATGTCGCCGATGTTCTTGCGCACCTGGTACCAGATGTCGGCCACCTCGCCGGGCGGCGTCGACTGCTTCAGGTCGACGAAGATCGTGGTCTGGCCGGCCGTCGTGTAGCTGCGCACGCGGTCGAGGTGATGGGTTTCCTGCAGCGTGCGCTCGAGCCGCTCGGTGACTTGCGACAGGGTCTCGTCGACCGTGGCGCCGGGCCAGCCCGCGGCCACGATCATGGTGCGGAAGGTGAAGGTCGGGTCTTCGCCGCGACCCAGCTTCAGGAACGAAAAGGTGCCCGCGACGACCGCGATGATCATCAGGAACACCACCAGCGAGCGCTTCGAGAGCGCCCACTCCGACAGGTTCGGGCCGATCACTTCGCGGCCTCGAGCCAGCGGACCTTCTGCCCCGGCCGCAGCGCCTGCGCGCCGGCCGTGACGATCACGTCGCCCGGTGCGAGCCCCTTCGTGACCTGGACGCGGGCCGCGTCATAGGCGCGGACCTCGACATTGCGCGCCGACACCGTGCCGGCCTTGGTATCGACGATCCAGACGGCGGTCTGCCCGCCGCTGCGCGTGAGCGCACTGGCCGGGATGTCGAGCGCCGCCTCGGTGTTGAGCTTCATGCGCCCCGTGACGGTGCTTCCCAGGCGCATGGCCGCGGGCGGATTGATCAGGCGGACCCGGACCGCGAAGGTGCCGGTGACCGGGTCGGCGCGCGGCGAGACCTCGCGCACCTTGCCGACCGCCGTGACGCTCGGGTCGCCGCCGAGCGCGACCGTGATGTCGGGATTGCTCGGCGCGATGTCCTTGATCTGCGCCGGCACGTCGAAGACGGCGTCGATCGCGCCCTCGCGCGCGACCTGCACCACCATCCGGCCGGCCCCCACCACTTCGCCGGGCTCCGCGCCGCGCGCCGTCACGACGCCGGCCACGTCGGAGAGCAGGCGGGTGTAGCTCAGGCGGTTCTGCGCGATGTCGACCAGCGACTGCGCCGAATTGATCTGCGACTGCGTGACCTTGAGCATCGCCTCGGATTGCTCGAAGGACGCGCGCGAGACCGCGTTCTCGGCCAGCAGGTCGCGCATCCGGTTGAACATGTTGCGCGCCTCCGCGCCCTGGGCCTGCGCCGCGGCCAGCTGGGCCCGCGCGGATTGCAGGCTGCTGTCCTCGTTCATCTGGTCGAGCCGGGCCAGCAGCTGGCCGGGCCTGACCCGGTCGCCGATGTCCACGTTGCGCTCGATCAGCCGGCCGTCGATCCGGAAGGACTGGTTGACCTCGCTCTGCGCCTGCACGCGTCCGGTCAGGGACACCGAGTCGCCGACCGTGCGGCGCTCGATCGTCATCGCGCGGACCGGCCGGATCTCGGGCGCCGGGGCCTCTTCGGCACGCCGGCAGGCCGACAACGACACCACGGCCGCGAGCGCGAGCAGCGCCGTGGTCCTCGGCAATTTACGAATGCGTTGGGCAGCAGACACGTGCTGTCTTCCTCTCTCTGTTGATCGAATCGTCCGGTCGCCTCGCGGCCGGCCTTCACTCAAAAGTCAACCGGATCGCGAATGATCGGGCAGGTCATGCAATGGCCGCCTCCGCGTCCACGGCCCAGTTCGGCGCCGACGATCGTGACCACCTCGATGCCCTGCTTGCGCAGCAGCGTGTTGGTGTAGGTGTTGCGGTCGTATGCATAAACCACGCCCGGCGAGGCGCAGACCAGGTTCGCGCCGCTGTCCCACTGGGTGCGCTCGCGCTGGTAGTCGCTGCCGCCGGCCTCGACCACGCGCAGCTTCTTGAAGCCCAGCGCCTGGGCCACGACGTCCACGAAGGGCTTGTTCTCGGCATGCAGCTCGACGCCGCTCGGATGGCTGCTCGGGCGGTAGGAGTAGGTGCGGGTCTGGTTCATGAAGTCCGGCGCCAGCAGCACGCAATCGCGGTCGGCGAAGGTGAACACGGTGTCCAGGTGCATCGCGGCGCGGATCTTCGGCATCGCCGCGACGATCACGCGTTCGGCCGCGCCCTTCTTGAACAGCGTGGCCGCCAGCTGGCTGATGGCCTGGCGCGAGGTGCGCTCGCTCATGCCGATCAGCACGTTGCCCTTGCCGATCGGCATCACGTCGCCGCCCTCGAGCGTCGCCAGGCCGTGGTCCTCGGTCGGGTCGCCCCACCAGACGTTGACCTTGCCGGCAAAGTCGGGATGGAACTTGTAGATCGCGGTCGTGAGGATGGTTTCCTCGTGGCGCGCCGGCCAGTACAGCGGATTGAGCGTCACGCCGCCGTAGATCCAGCAGGTGGTGTCGCGCGTGTAGAGCGTGTTGGGCAGCGGCGGCAGCAGGTACTCGGTGGCACCGGCCGCCTCGCGCACGACTGCGAGCGCCTTGCCGCCGACCGACTCGGGAAAGTCGTTGGTCGACAAGCCACCGATCAGCGTCTCGGCCAGCGTGCGGTGGTCCAGCCCTTCGAGATAGCTGCGCAGTTCGTCGATGAAGCCGAGCCCGACCTGGTTGGGCACGACCTGGTTGTCGAGGATCCACTTCTTGCCCTCGGGCACCGCCACCGTCTCGGCCAGCAGGTTGTGCATCTCGACCACCTCGATGCCGCGGTCGCGCATCTTGGTGACGAAGTCGAAGTGGTCGCGCTTGGCGTTCTCGACCCACAGCACGTCGTCGAACAGCAGCTGGTCGCAGTTGCTCGGCGTCAGGCGCGAATGGGCCAGGCCCGGCGCGCACACCATCACCTTGCGCAGCTGCCCGACTTCCGAGTGCACGCCAAACTTTGTCTCTTTCACTTCCGTAGTCGCCATGATGACCTCCAAATTCGATGTCTGAAACGGTGTATCCAGTGGATGTGGCTAGATGGTGATGCTTCCTGTCGCGAGCCCGTGGATGCCCACCACGGCACCGATGATCGCGACGATGAAGATGGCCCACTCGACCGCCGAGAAGACGGTCAGCTTCTGTTCGCGCCGGGCCCAGATGTACAGCAGCGTGCCGGGCGCGTAAAGCACCGCCGACAGCAGGATGAACTTGAGGCCGCCGGCGTAGATCATGAAGATCGTGTAGACCACCGCGACCAAAGCCAGGATCAGGTCGCGCTTGCGCTCCTCGGGACGCAGCTGGTAGCTCTCGCCGCGCTTGGAGATCATGAAGCCGTAGGCCGCCACGAACAGGTACGGGATCAACGACATCGCGCTGGTGAGGTTCAGCATCAGCGCGAAGGCGTCGGTCGAGAAGTAGGTGCTGATCACGAACAGCTGGATGATGATGTTGGTCAGCCACAACGCGTTGGCCGGCACCTTGTTCTTGTTCTCCTTGGCGAAGACCGCCGGCATGTCCTTGGTCTTGGCCGCGGTGAACAGCACCTCGGCGCAGATCAGCGACCAGGCCAGGTAGGCGCCGAGCACCGAGACGATCAGGCCGATGCTGATGAAGATCGCGCCCCAGGGCCCGACGACCGCCTCGAGCACGCTGGCCATCGAGGGCTGGCGCATGCCCGCGATGTCGGCGCGCTGCAACACGGCATAAGGCAGCATCGACACCAGCACCATCAGGCCGGTGACGCCGATGAAGCCGAGGATGGTGGCCTTGCCGACGTCCGTGCGCTCCTTGGCGAATCGCGAATAGACGCTCGCGCCCTCGATGCCGAGGAAGACGAACACCGTCACCAGCATGGTGGCCCGCACCTGCTCGAAGATCCCGCCCTCCAGGCCGCCCCCGTACAGGTTGGCGCTGAACAGGTCCATCTTGAAGGCGAAGATCAGGATCACGATGAACACCAGGATCGGGATGATCTTGGCCACCGTGACGATGCTGTTGATGAAGGCAGCCTGCTGCACGCCGCGCAGGATCATGAAGTGGAACAGCCAGATGCCGATCGACGCGACCCCGATCGCCATCACGGTGTTGCCGTCGCCGAACACCGGGAAGAAGGCGCCGAGCGTGGACTTGATCAGCACCCAGTAGGAGACGTTGCCGATGCAGCTGCCGATCCAGTAGCCGAAGGCCGACAGGAAGCCCGGATAGTCACCGAAGCCGGCCTTGGCATAGGCGAAGACGCCGGCGTCGAGGTTGGGCTTGCGCTCGGCGAGGGACTGGAACACCCGCGCCAGCATGTACATGCCGGTGCCCGCGATGAGCCATGCGATGACGGCGCCCAGCGGCCCGGTCGCGTTGGCGAAGGTCCGCGGGAGGGAAAAGATCCCCGCCCCCACCATGCCGCCCACCACCATCGCGGTGAGCTGCATGCGTGACATCTTTTGCTCGGTCGAAGCCATACCTACTCCTTGTTATTTCTTTTCGATCGATTCGACGCGTCTTCTGTTTTTCACACGAATTCAACGAGCCGCCCGATGGTTGGCGCCCATTAAACGTCGTCTCCGTGACAAAACAAACCGACCATCTTGCGATGAGGTGCGCTTGAGATTGCAAGCTGGAACTAGGATCAATGCGCTTATAGAGTTTGTCAAGGCGCACAAATCCAGGTCGAACATTGGCAAATCAGAAACCCTTGCGGACGTTGAGCCAGAACTCGGTCGCGCTGTAATTGAAGCCGACCGAGTTGCTCTGATCGCGGATCCACAGGATCTCGGGCCGAAGCGTCCAGCTCGGCGCGAACTCCCAGACCAGATAGGCACCCACCTCGTAGAGGTTGTCCTTGCGCCGCAGCACGACGCTGTTGTCGAGCGTGTCCGGGTGGAAATGCACCCGATCGACGTTGTAGGCGTCGCGCTCCCACCAGGCGAAGGTGCCCCAGCCCAGCTTGTTGTTGATCGTGAAGTCCAACGCGGCCGTGGCGCCGTAGAAGCTGGAGTTGCCGTCCGGCCGGTCGGTCGCGAAGTGCTGGCCGCCGTGCGCCGTGACCGTCAGGCTGCCGCTGCCGTCCAGCAGCGAGTGAACCCACCCGGCCGAGGCGTCCGCACTGGTGCGGCTTCGATCACGCAAGCGGCCTTCGGGATATCGGCGCCGGCGGTACTCGGCGCCCAGCGTGAGCTGGTTGTCGGGGTCGATCCGGTAGCGGTAATCCGTGAAGAGCCCGGCATCATTGCGGTAGTCGCCATCGCCGCGATAGCTGGTGCGGCCCCTGACTCCGACCGCCAGATTGCTCTCGCCGAAGGAGCGGCTGCCCGCCAGGCGCCAGCGCAGGTCGGAGTCGTCCCGGCTGTCCGGGTTGTCGTAGTAGCGGAATCGGTAGTCGAGGCTGCCATCGATCGCGTAGCCGTTCTGCAGCGCGTAGTTGAGGCCGCCGCCCACGCGGGCGTTGTAGAAGGTGTCGCGGCGATCTCCGCCGCCGAGCGCGTCGGTGCCGCGCGTCGAGTTGACACGGTAGCGCCCGACGCCGGTCTCGGCATAGCCGAAACCCGTGAGTGCGCGTTTCTCGTCCAGCGCCTGTTTCGCCGCCTGGTTGTAGATCTCGACCTGGCTCAAGAGGTCCTGCGGCAAGTTGTCGAAGCGCAACACCGTTTCGAACTCGATCTTGGCTTCCGCGTACTGCCCGAGCACGAAATAGGCGCGGCCGAGTTCCAGGTGTGCGGCGACGGTGTCGGGCGCCTGGGTCTCGGCGGCCTGAACGATCTCGCGGGCTTGGGCCGGGTCCGGCTCGGCCGCAAACGCCACGGCGGCGCCCAGCAGCGCCATCGTGCCGATCAGCACGCGCAGCGCGCTTTTGCCAGCTCCCTCCAGCCTCCTGCTTCGGCTCATTCACTCTTCTCCCGAGGCCCTTTGCCCCTTTTTTGAGCATTAAACACGGCCTCTTCTGCATGAGCAATTCAAACGAACAGATCAATTGCATATTGACAATTTGGCGAATACCTGCAATTGAGGGGTCTCGCCCTTATGCAAATGATTGCCGAACTAGACAGGGTTCCGACACTGTGATTTGCCGCGAAAACTAGGCTGACCCGGGCGCGGGAATCGGCAAATCGTCGAAGCGCCGGAATTCCTGCAGCGAGAAGCTGCTCTGCACCTGGCGGACGCCCGGCAGGCGGTGCAGCTTGCTCGTCAACAGGTTCGAGTACGCGTCCAGGTCCTCGGCGACCACCATCAGCAGGAAGTCCGCTGTGCCCGTGATGCCGTGGAACATCACGACCTGCGGGATCGCCAGCACCGCCTCGACGAACTCGGTCGAGCGCGACTCGTTCTGGAAGTCGATGCTGATGCTCACGAAGGCCACCACGCCGTAGCCGAGCGCACGGCGGTTGAGGCGCGCGTGGTAGCCGTCGATCAGCCCCGAGTCCTCCATGCGCTTGATGCGGCGCCAGCACGGCGACTGCGACAAACCCGTCATCTGCGCCAGCTCGCTGGTGGTCAGCCGTGCGTTCTGCTGCAGGGCCGCGAGCAGCTGGCGGTCGGCGTCGTCGGACTCGATGCGCATAAATGAACCTCCAAATTATAGAAATGAGACAAAATTATGTGCCGTCAAGAACGGGCTTGGCATGACACTCCTCCATATGAAGAATTCGGGGTTTCCCCATGCCTCTTCAGGAAACTCCCATGCCCGCTTCTTCGTCTTCGCTGTTCAGCCATGTCCCGCCCTACGAGGGCGACCCCATCCTGTCGTTGATGGAGGCCTTCCAGACCGACCCGCGCCCGCACAAGGTCAGCCTGAGCATCGGGGTCTATTTCGACGACGAAGGGCGCCTGCCCGTGCTGCCCTCGGTGCGGCAGGCCGAGACCGCGCTGCTGCAGGAGATCAGCCCGCGCCCCTACCTGCCGATCGAGGGTATGGCCGACTACCGCTGCGCGGTCCAGCGCCTGCTCTTCGGCGCCGGGCACGAGGCCGTGGCCAGCGGCCGCATCGCCACGCTCCAGACCCCCGGCGGCTCCGGCGGCCTCAAGGTCGGCGCCGACTTCCTGCGCCGCTACTTTCCCGAGTCCGGCATCTGGATCAGCGACCCGACCTGGGACAACCACCGGGCCATCTTCGAAGGCGCCGGGCTCGAAGTCCGCACCTATCCGTACTACGACCCGGCCAGCGGCGGCCTCTGCTTCGACCGGATGCTGGCCAGCCTCGACGCGCTGCCGCGCCACAGCATCGTGCTGCTGCACGCGAGCTGCCACAACCCGACCGGCGTCGACCTCTCGCAGGCGCAGTGGCAGACGCTGATCCCGGTGCTGCGCGAACGCGAACTGATCCCCTTCGTCGACATCGCCTACCAGGGCTTCGGCGATGGCCTCGACGAGGACGCCTTCGCGCTGCGCGCGCTGGCGCAGGCCGGCATCCAGTTCTTCGCCGCCAATTCGTTCTCGAAGAACTTCTCGATGTACGGCGAGCGCTGCGGCGGCCTCAGCGTGGTCTGCAGCGACCGCGCGGCGGCCGAGACCGTGCTGGGCCAGTTGAAGGCGACCGTGCGCCGCAACTACTCGACGCCGCCCACGCACGGCGCGCGCGTGATCGCCCGCGTGCTGAACGACCCCGCGCTGTTCGCGCTCTGGACCGAGGAGACGGCCGCGATGCGCAAGCGCATCCGCGCCATGCGCGAACGCCTGCTCGCGGTGCTCGACGAGAAGTTCCAGGGACGGCGCGACTTCGGCTACCTGGTCACGCAACGCGGCATGTTCAGCTACACCGGACTGAGCGAGGCACAGGTGGCTCGGCTGCGCAACGAGCACGCGGTCTACCTGGTGCGCTCGGGCCGGATGTGCCTGTCCGGACTGACCACCGGCAACGTGGACCACGTGGCGGCGTCGATGGCGGCCGTGCTGTCATGAAGCAGATCGTCGACACCGGCCTGCCGCCGCTCGCGCAGCCCTTCTCGTGGGCGGTGAAGGCCTCGGGCCTGCTGTTCACGGCCCACGGGCCGGTGCGCGCCGACGGCAGCATCGACACCGGCCGCATCGAGGACCAGGCGCGCCTGACCTTCGCCAACCTGCGGCGCGCCGTGGAAGCGGCCGGCGGCGGCCTCGAGGACGTCACCCAGGTGCTGATCTACATGACCGACGTGAAGGACATGCCCCAGATCGACGGCGTGTACCGCGAGTTCTTCGCCGCGCCCTACCCGAACCGCTCGAGCATGGGCATCTCGGGGCTCGTGGTGCCGGGCATGAAGATCGAGATCGTCGCCTACGCGGTGATTGCGTAGCGGGCACTCAGACCCCTGCTTGCTGGTGACGGAATTCCTGGCTCTTGCCGCCGTACCCATAGGCGGCGGCGCGGGCGTCGATCAGGTGCACGTACGACACCTCGTGCAGGTTGCCCCGGAGTTCGGCCATCGCGGCGTGGATCTCGCGCAGGTAGCGCGCCTTCTCGGCCTTGGTGTTGGTCTCGTCGGTGATGCTGATGTCGAGATGGAAGGCCGACTGGCCCAGCTCCGCGAGCGACCGGCCGCCGATGAACCAGGTGTCGGCCGGGATGTACTGCACCGTGATCGCGATCACGGGCAGCTTCTTGTCGAGCACGGACTGGGTCAGCTCGGCCACCTTGTCGACGACCTTGCGAGTCAGCTTTTGATCGGGCTGGCCTGACAGATGAATGACGATGTGGGGCATGGTACGTGGCCTCCTTCAATGAATGAAGCCTCATTGTCGGAAGCAGGATTCCATCTGAATAGCAGGAAGATATGATGCATGTCATCTGTTTTTCGAATGGATATTCCCATGCAGCCACTCGATCTCGAGCAATTGAGGACCCTGGTCGCAGTGGCCGATGCGGGCAGCCTCACCGCGGCCGCACCGACGGTCTTCCTCTCGCAGTCCGCCGTCAGCGAGCAGATGCGCAAGCTCGAGGAACGGGTCGGCCACTCGCTGCTGAACCGCAGCAAGGCCGGCGTGACACCGACGCCGGCGGGCTTGTGCCTGCTCGGCCATGCGCGACACCTGCTCGCCGCGAGCGATGAGGCCCTGCGCGACCTGCACGGCGAGACATTGCAGGGCGAGCTGAGGCTCGCGGTCACGGACTACTTCAGGCCGGGCGAGTTGAGCCGGCTGCTGAGCCGGCTCGGCGAAAGCTATCCGCAGCTTCGCCTGCACGTGAGCATCCTGCAGGGCAGCGCCATGGAGGCGGCCCACGGGCGCGGCGACATCGACATCGGCCTGGCGATGCGGATCAACCCGCCCTCCACCCGGGCCGGCGCCCCGGCGCCTGCTTCACCTCTGCGCCGCGAACCGCTCGCCTGGGTCGGCGCCGAAGGCCGGCGCATCGTGCGCGGCGAGCCGGTGCGGCTGCTGGTGCTGCCCGACAGCTGCTCGCTGCACCAGTTCACGATCCGCCTGCTGCGCGAGCGGCGCGTGCCGTACGCGGTCGCCCACGTCGCGTCCGGCGTGGCGGGCCTGCAGTCGGCCCTTGCGGCCGGGCTGGGCGTGGCCTGCCTCAACGAATCGGCGCTGTGCGCCGGCGTGGCCCGGCTGCCGCCCCCGCATGGCCTGCCGGCGCTGCCGCGGGTGGCCTTCCAGTTCCTGCCGGCGCGGCGCGGCGAACCCGAGCTGGTGACGCGGGTGCGCGAGCTGCTGACGTCGCACCTGGTCTGAGCCCCGGCACCGTCGGTGCGTGTGGGCGCTGCCTTACAGTCGACGCATGACAGGTCAGTACAAGACAAGCCTCGGCCGTGCCGCGTCGGGCCTCGCCTGCGCGATGGCGTGCACCGTGCTCATCGGCTGCGCAACGAAGCCATCACCGCCGCCGAAGAGCGAAGCGCCAGCGGCCGCCCCCTCGGCGGCGCGTCCGGGCACCCGTTCCGAGCCCTCGACGCAGCAGGCGACGCGCACCGCCAAGGCCTCCAGATCGTCCAAGTCATCCAAGCCGAAGAAGGCCGCCCCACGCGCCGGGTCCGACAAGCCGGTGGCCGCGGCCAAGGTCGACCGGACTTTTCTTCGGCCCGTGAACGGCGCCGTCGTGGCGCGCTACGACGGCGGGACGAACAAGGGCGTGGACTTCGGCGGATCGAAAGGCGATCCCGTGCGCGCCGCCGGCGACGGCAAGGTGGTCTTCTCGGCGGCCACGCTGCGCGGCTACGGCCGGCTGGTCATGATCAAGCACGACGCCACCTACATGTCGGCCTACGCGCACAACAGCGAACTGCTCGTGAAGGAAGGACAGACCGTAAAGCGCGGCCAGGTCATCGCCCGCATGGGGAACACGGAGACCGATTCGGTCAAGCTGCACTTCGAGCTGCGAAGGAATGGCAGCGCGGTAAACCCGCTGCCGTACTTCGCTGCCGGTGGAGCCGACGCGCAGGCACCAGCCGACGACTGAGGACGCTGGGAGGGCGGCGCCTTCGTGGGAGACTCTCGGCGCTCGGACGGTGAGTCGAAGCCCGCCGAATTCATGGCAATTCGCGCTTCCGTGAAGTCCTTCCATTCCCGGCGCGACTCAGAACTCGCAAATTCTCCAATGACTCTTGACGACATCACTCGAGCGGCCATCGCAGTCATCCAGGACCACGAGGCCTGGGGCGCTCCCATTGTGCTGGCCCTCGCGTTCGGGGAGTCCCTGGCGTTCATTTCGCTGCTGCTGCCCGCCACCGTGATCTTGCTGGGGGTCGGCTTTCTCGTCGGCGGGAGCGGCATCGCGTTCTGGCCGCTCTGGTGCGCCGCGGTCGTCGGAGCCTTCCTGGGAGACTGGTTGTCCTTCTGGATAGGCGGACGGCTGAAGGGCAACGTCGGCCACTATTGGCCCCTGTCTCGCCATCCCGACCTGATCCCGCGCGGCCACAGGTTCTTCGAGCGATGGGGAACGGCCGGCGTCTTCTTCGGGCGCTTCTTCGGCCCCTTGCGCGCATCCGTGCCGTTGGCGGCGGGCATCTGCGAAATGCCGGCGCTGACCTTTCAGCTCGCCAACATCTCATCAGCCATCGTGTGGGCGACGGGCATCCTGGCTCCCGGCGCGTTCGGCCTCAAGTGGGTGCAGGCGGGGATCTGAGGCGTTCGCGGCGGCGGCGGCGTCAGTTTGAGGGCCCACGCTCAGGCGCCTCTCTTCGACTCGCCTTGCCTCCCGAACGGGCAACCGAGCATGCCCCTCAGGGCGTCCGGCCGGCCTCCGAATCTGCGCTACGCTGCACCGATTGACATCGCCCAGAGGAACAAACCGTGAGATTTCGCAGCGTCCTGTCCCCGTTCAACCTGGTGCTGCCCGCGCTGGCAGCCTTGCTGCTCGTCGTGCCCCTGGCCGCGCCCGCTGCGGATGCCGCATCGGCCAGTCAGGCGGCAGCCCTCGTGAAGATGCCCGACAGCTACCTCGAGATGGCGGCCAAGGACGTCTATTTCTGGGCATGGCCGATGACGAACATCTACAACCGGCGCATCAAGTTCAAGGACCTGCCGCACGCCGGACTGATGGGCGGAACCGTCCCGGTAGGACCGCCCAATCAGCTCTCGATGCTGAGCGACTACATCACGCCTGACGAGCGACAGGTGGCCTGCCCCAATCAGGACGTCGTCTATGGGTTCATGCTGTTGGCGTTGGACCAGAGTCCGGTCGTCGTGCAGGTCCCCGACTTTGGCAGCCGGTTCTGGGTCTACCAGGCCGTGGACCTTCGCACGGACGGTTTTGCCGACTTCGGGAAGATGTACGGGACGAAGCCCGGCTTCTACCTGCTGGTCGGGCCGGACTGGAAGGGCACGGTGCCCAAGGGCATCACCAAGGTGTATCGCGCCAAGAGCAACACTGGCGTGCTGATTCCGCGCGTGTACCAGGACGACACGCCGCAGGACAAGAAGGACGTGCAGACGGCGCTCTCAGGCGTCAATGCCTATCCGCTCTCCGAGTACACCGGCAAGACGCAGCTGCGTGACTGGGCAAAGTCGCCGAGGTTCCCCGCGGAAGCCGGCGGCGACACCGAGACCAAATGGG
Organism: Variovorax sp. P2_H12; assembly: GCF_056403395.1. Classification (NCBI taxonomy): domain Bacteria; kingdom Pseudomonadati; phylum Pseudomonadota; class Betaproteobacteria; order Burkholderiales; family Comamonadaceae; genus Variovorax; species Variovorax sp. P2_H12. The sequence goes on from NZ_JBFUFO010000002.1 coordinate 222,749, forward strand.
TCGTGCCCGACAAATTCTGGGACACCCTCGGCGCCATCCTCAAGGATGCCAAGCCGCTGCCCGGCGAAGAGGCCATCTACGCCCGCGCCAGCGCCCTGGTCGCAGCCGGCGCGGCCGACCCGCGCGTGAAGGAAGTGCTGGTGAAGGCCGCGGCCGACGCCGACAAGCAGGTCGTCGACCCGCTGTTCCAGTTTCGCAACTACGGCCTGCAGTTGCCCGCGAACTGGAGCACCGTAAACAACGGCGCGCAGTTCGGCAGCGACTACTTCACGCGCACGGCGGCCGCCAAGTCGAACATCTTCATCAACAAGGTCAACGAGACCAAGTACTTCTACCAGGACCTGGACGCAGGGGGTGCGAGGCTGAACGGGGCCAACAAGTACGCGGTGACCTTCCCCAAAGGCGCCTTGCCGCCGGTGCGCGGATTCTGGTCGCTGACGCTCTACAACCAGCACCACTTCTTTGCCGACAACGCGCTCAAGCGCTACTCGCTCGGCACCAAGAACAAGAACCTCAAGCCGAATGCGGACGGCTCATTGACGCTCTACGTGCAATCCGATTCGCCGGGCGCAGACAAGGAGAGCAACTGGTTGCCCGCGCCGAAGGGCGAGGACTTCTCGCTCTACATCCGGACGTACTGGCCGCAGGAACAGGTGCTCTCGGGTGCATGGACGCCGCCGTCGGTCAGCAAGGTGCAATGAGCATACGGGCCAGAGCCACAGGCATCGCCGGCATGCCGCAACCATCGAAGGAATTCATGCACTGCAAGCATCGCATCAAAGCCGTACCCTCACTCGTCGTCATGGTCGCGGCGAGCTTGGCCGGTTGTCAGTCGGCCAAGGCCCCGGAGGCGTCCGTCACGACGGCCGCGCCTGCCGCCGTCAGCCAGGTTGCCGACCTGGACATCGTCGACGCCTGGTCGTACCTCTATGGCCGCTACCTTGTTCTTCAGCAGGAAAACCGCGACATCAACGTCGACAAGGTCGGCTACAACCGCATCAAGTACAACCCTCTTGGCTCCGCGGAGTTCGTGAATCCGAACATGGATGTCGCGTATCTGGAGTCGTGGATTGCGGTTGACGAGACCCATGCGGTCATTCTCAACGTCCCCAAGGTGACGGGGCGGTACTACACGGCGCAGCTGGTCGACGGATGGGGCGAGGTCATCGCCAACATCAACCAGCGCACCTACCCGCAGCATCCGCACGGCAAGTTCGCACTGGTCTTGACGGGGACCCATCCGCCCATCCCCGAGGGCGCTGTCCGCGTCGAGCTCCCGGCCCGCAAGGCCAAGTTGCTTGCGCGCGTGGAGCTTCGTGGCAAGCCCGCGGAGGCGCAACGCCTTCAGAAACAGTTCACGCTGGACGTGCCGGACGGAATCGTCATCGAGCCGCCGCTGCCCGTGCCGCAGTTCACGCCACAGGCGCCCATCGGCGTCGCGATATTCGACAACCTCTCCAGCGTGCTGGCAAGTTACCCTGATCCGATGCCCAAGGGGCCGCAGTACCAGGCGACAGCGCACAGGGTGGCCAAGTACATACAGACAGGCCAGACAGCCCGGGACCGCGTCGACGCCGTGGTGAAGAGCCAGGCCATTCCGGCCTTCCTCGCGCGCGCCAAGGGATTCGGCACGCAACAAGGTGGCTGGTCGGTGGCTTACGTCGTCGGAAAGTTCGGCGACGACGTGGCCGCCCGGGATGTCATCAACTACGGCGGGCTGTGGGGAAACACTGCCAATGAAGCGATCTATTTCATCGGGCTGACCGACAGCGACAAGCAGCCGCTGAGTGGCAGCAAGACTTATGAAATCCGCTTCCCAAAGGGCGGGCTGTCGGACTCTCAGGTCCATGGCTTTTGGTCGGTCACGCTCTACACGACTCCGGACTATCGGGTGGCTCCCAACGCCCTCAACCGCTACAGCATCAACAACGTATCGCACATCAAGCCGAGTGCCGACGGGACGACCAGCATCTGGCTGGCGCCGACGCAGCCGAAGGGCGTGCCTCCAAGCAACTGGCTTCCGACCCCAGCGGGCAGGGACTATTCTCTGAACTTCCGGATGTATGTCGCCAAGCCCGATGTCCTGGGTGGACGGTGGTTCCCTCCACCGATACAGCAAACGCACTGACCTGTGATGCGGCTGACCGGGGCGCTTTGACCGCTTTGGGCGCGTGGAATCCGACCCGCCGCGCCCTACTCCACCGTCACGCTCTTCGCCAGATTCCGAGGCTTGTCCACGTCGGTCCCACGCGCGCACGCCGTGTGATAGGCGAGCAGTTGCAGCGGCACCACGTGCAGCAGCGGCGACAGCGCGCCGTAGTGCCCCGGCATGCGGATCACGTGAATGCCTTCGCTGCTCTCGATCAGCGTGTCGCCGTCGGCCAGCACATACAGCACCCCGCCGCGCGCCCGCACTTCCTGCAGGTTGCTCTTGAGCTTCTCGAGCAACGCGTCGTTGGGCGCCACGGCCACGACCGGCATCTCGCTGGTCACGAGCGCCAGCGGCCCGTGCTTGAGTTCGCCGGCCGCATAGGCCTCGGCATGGATGTAGGTCACTTCCTTGAGCTTGAGCGCGCCTTCGAGCGCGATCGGATAGTGCAGGCCGCGGCCGAGGAAGAGCGCGTTCTCCTTGCGCGCGAAGTCCTCCGCCCAGCTGATGATCTGCGGCTCCAGCGCCAGCACCGACTGCAGCGCCACCGGCAGGTGCCGCATTTCCCTCAGGTAGCGTGCCTCGTCCGCCGCACTCAGGCGCTCCTGGGCCTGCGCCAGCGCCAGCGTGAGCAGGAAGAGCCCGGCGAGCTGCGTCGTGAAGGCCTTGGTCGAGGCCACGCCGATCTCGACGCCGGCGCGCGTGATGTAGGCCAGCTTGCACTCGCGCACCATGGCGCTGGTGGCGACGTTGCAGATGGTGAGGGTCTGCTCCATGCCCAGCGAGCGCGCGTGCCGCAGCGCCGCCAGCGTGTCGGCGGTCTCGCCCGACTGGCTGATGGTCACGACCAGGGTCTTCGGATCGGGCACCGAGTCGCGGTAGCGGTATTCGCTCGCGATCTCGACCTGGGTCGGGATCCTCGCGATGCCCTCGAGCCAGTACTTGGCGGTGCAGCCGCTGTAGTAGCTGGTGCCGCAGGCCAGAATCAGGACGCGGTCGATTTCCTTGAACACGCGCCAGGCGGCCGCGCCGGGCGCGCCATCCACGCCGGCACCGTCGAACAGCTCGGGCACGATGCCTTCCACGCCTTCGAGCGTGTCGGCGATCGCGCGCGGCTGCTCGAAGATTTCCTTCTGCATGTAGTGGCGATAGGGGCCGAGCTCGGCGGCGCCGCTGTGGGCCTGCACGGTGCGAACCGTGCGGGTCGCGGGCTTGTGGTCGCGGTCGGCGATCCAATACTTGCCCAGCTGGATATCGACGACGTCGCCTTCCTCGAGATAGACAATCTGGTCGGTCACGCCGGCCAGCGCCATCGCGTCGCTGGCGAGGAAGTTCTCGCCGGCCTCCTGGCCCACGCCGAGAATCAGCGGCGAACCCGCACGCGCGCCAACCACCCGCTGCGGCTCGTCGCGACAGATCGCCGCGATGGCATAGGCGCCCTGGAGCTGCTTCACGCTGGTCTTCACGGCCTCGAACAGGTCGCCGTCGTAGTGGCTGTCGATCAGGTGGGCGATGACCTCGGTGTCGGTCTGGCTCGCAAACACGTAGCCCTTGGCCTGCAGCGCCGCGCGCAGCGCCTCGTGGTTCTCGATGATGCCGTTGTGCACCAGCGCCACGCGACCGGGGCGAGCCGCTTCGGCGTCGGCGCCCGGCCCGTGGCTGAAATGCGGATGGGCGTTGTGCACCGCCGGCGCGCCGTGCGTGGCCCAGCGCGTGTGAGCGATGCCGGTGCTGCCCTCGATGTGGTCGTCTCGCACCTGCGCGAGCAGGTCGGCCACGCGCGACGTGGTGCGCGCGCGCTGCAGGCCCGCCGCATGGACCGCCACGCCGCAGGAGTCATAGCCGCGGTACTCGAGGCGCTGCAGCCCCTGCACGAGAACGGGAACGATATTGCGACCGGAAACGGCGCCGACGATGCCACACATTGAACTGCTCCTGCGATTGGATGCGCGATGGTAGGCCCGTTCATATGAAATTTATTGACAAAATTTCGTATGGAATATCGATAAATTTCCCTATTTTCGTTTGTAGAAATTTTATTTCATTAGAATTGAAAAAATGAAATCAGAAGATCTAGACGACACGGACCTTCGATTGCTCGATGCCCTGCAGCGCGACGCGTCCCAAAGCAACCAGGCGCTGGCCGAGCGCTTCAGCATCTCGCCGCCGACCTGCCTCAGGCGCGTGCGGCGCCTGCGCGCGGGCGGATGGATCGCCAGCGAAGTCGCGATCCTCGATCCCGCGCGGATCGGCCCGCTGCTGACCGCGGTGGTTGAGGTCTCGCTGGACCGGCAGGACGCGGCCTCGCTCGACGCCTTCGAGCAACGCGTGGCACCCGACGACGCGGTGCAGCAGTGCTACCGCGTCTCGCCCGGCCCGGACTTCGTCCTCATCGTGACCACGCGCGACATGCCCGGCTATCAGGCGCTGGCGCAGCGTCTCTTCACGAGCGATGCCAACGTGCGCAATGTCAAGGCCTTCTTCAGTGTCAAGCGGGCCAAGTTCGCACCCAGCGTGCCGCTGCCCGGCGCGGCCTGAAGCACGGGGACTTCGCCGCGCAGGCGGCCCGGCGCCGGCCTCTCAGGCCTTCGGCGCTTTCTGCGGCCGCTTCCAGTCGGCAAAGCTCGTCTGCCTGGCGCGCGAGATCGTCAGTGCGCCCGGCTCGGTGCTCTTGGTCACGGTCGAGCCGCCGCCGATGGTGCCGCCGGCGCCGATCGTGAGCGGCGCCACCAGCACGCAGTTGCTGCCCACGTGGACGTCGTCGCCGATGATCGTGCGGTGCTTGTTGGCGCCGTCGTAGTTGGCCGTGATGCTGCCGGCGCCGTAGTTGACGCGCTGCCCGACGGTGGCATCGCCCAGGTAGGCGAGGTGATTCGCCTTGGCACCCGCGCCGAGGGTCGAGTTCTTGATTTCCACGAAATTGCCGACGTGCACCTCGGCGCCCAGCCGGGCCCCGGGGCGCAGCCGAGCGAACGGGCCGATCCGCGAGCCCTCGCCCACGGTCACGCCGGCCTTTTCGCCGTCGATGTGGGTGAACGGATGAATCACCGAGCCGGTCTCGATGCGCGCATTGGCGATCACGCAGTGGGCGCCGATGCGCACGTCGGCGCCCAGCGACACCGCCCCCTCGAAGACGCAATTGACGTCGATCTCGACATCCGACTCGCAGGCCAGGGTGCCGCGCAGGTCGAAGCGCGCCGGGTCGGCGAGGCGCACGCCCTGCGCCATCAGCGCGTCGGCCTGGCGCAGTTGAAAGGCGCGCTCGAGCGCGGCCAGCTGCGCCGGGCTGTTGACGCCCGCCACCTGCAGCGCATCGTCGGTGCGATGCGCAACCACCGGCACGCCGTCCACGGTGGCGAAGCCCACGATGTCCGTCAGGTAGTACTCGCCCTGCGCGTTCTTGTTGTCGAGCCGCGCCAGCCAGGCCTTGAGCAGCCGCGCCGGCACCGCCATCACGCCGCTGTAGACCTCGCGGATGGCGCGCTGCGCCTCGGTCGCGTCCTTTTCCTCGACGATCGACTGGACCTCGCCCTCGCCGTCCGGCGAGCCCTGCACCCGCACGATGCGCCCATAGCCCTTGGGGTCCTCGAGCCGGATGGTCAGCAGCGCGAGCCGCCGGCCCGCACTCTGGGCCGCCAGCGCGCGCAAGGTGTCGTCGCCGATCAGCGGCACGTCGCCCGACAGCACCACCACCGTGCCGTCGTCAGGCAGCAGCGGCGCCGCCTGCTGCATGGCATGGCCGGTGCCGAGCTGAGGCACCTGGCGCGCGAACTGCGGCGTCGTACCGGCCGCTGCCCCTTCGAGCGCCGCCTCGACGTCGGTCGCGCCGTGACCGGTCACGACCACGATGTGGCGCCCGCCGATGCGCGTCGCGGTGTCGATCACATGAGCCACGAGCGCGCGCCCGCCCAAACGATGCAACACTTTGGGCAGGCTGCTCTTCATGCGCGTGCCCTTGCCGGCCGCCATGATGACGACGTCGACCGGTCCCTCGTTGTCCTGCGGAGTCTGATTCATGCCACTTTCCAGAAAATGTTGCGCCAAGCTGGCGCGAATTATCGGCGTGCTCGCCCTGGGCGCAGCGCTCGCCGCCTGCAGCACGGTCAAGCTGGCCTACAACAGCCTGCCCGAAGTCGGCTACTGGTGGCTCCACGGCTACCTCGACTTCGACCACGCGCAATCGCCGCGCGTGCGCGACGAACTGCGGCAGTTGCTGGCCTGGCATCGGCGCGACGAACTCCCGAAGATCGCCGACCTGCTGCAGCAGGCGCAGGCGCTGGCACCCGCCGACCTCACACCGGCCCAGGCCTGCGAGCTGTTCGACGCGCTGCGGCTGCGCCTGCTGGCGCTGGCCGAACGGGCGGAGCCGGCCGGCGCCGCACTGGCGCTCGGCCTCGGCGCGTCGCAGCTGGCGCAGCTCGCCCGCAAGTACGAGAAGATCAACGGCAAATACCAGAAGGACTGGCTCGATCGCCCCCCCGCCCAGCAGCGCGAAAAGCGCTACGACCAGTTCCTTGATCGCAGCGAGGACTTCTACGGCCGGCTTGACGCCGGCCAGCGTGAATTTCTGCGTCTGCAGGTGGAGCGATCCGTTTTCGATCCGCGCGAGCTGGACCTCGACCGCCGTCAGCGCCAGCAGGAGGCGCTGGCGCTGCTGGTCCGGTTCCAGGCCGAGAAACCGCCTCCCCCAGAGGCACGGGCAGCGCTTCACACCTATGTGATGCGGATCGCCGAGCCGCCGCCCGGCCCGTCCCGCGATCGCCAGGTCAGGTTGCGGCAGGAGTCCTGTGCGACCATCGCCGCACTTCACAACCAGACCAGCGCGACCCAGCGCGAGCAGGCCGCCCGACGGTTGCAGCGCTACGAAAACGATCTGCGGGAGCTGACAGCCTCGCATTGAACGAGCAATGCCCTCGGATGTAGTACATTTGTTTACACTTGGCGACGGACTTCTTTGACGCTCATGAACATCGCACTCTGCACGCTCTTCGAGGGCAACTACCACTACGGCGTGGCGGCGCTTTCGAACTCCCTGATCGCCTCAGGCTATGTTGGCGACCTGTGGGTCGGATTCCGGGGGCCACTGCCCGCGTGGATCCTGGATGCGCCCGGCTACCAGAAGGCGACCGGGGAGCTTCAGGTCACGCCGACGCTGCGGCTGCGGCTGCTGGAGCTGGACACGCCCCTGCACTTCACCTATTACAAGCCGACCTTCCTGCGAGAAATGCTGGAACGGCATGCGCCGGACTCGACCATCGTGGCCTATGTGGACCCCGACATCGTGGTCAAGTGCGACTGGCCCTCGTTCATGGGCTGGTTCACCGAGGATGGCATCTCGCTGATCGAGGACGTCAATGCGTGCTTTCCGGCCCGGCATCCCAAGCGGCTGCTGTGGAACCGCTTCTTCGCCCCCCACGGAGTCGCGCCCGTGCGCCCGCTCGAGCGCTACTACAACGCCGGCTTCATCGCGGTCTCACGCCAACACCTCGACTTCCTGGCCCTCTGGCGCCGGCTGTGCGACCTGGTGGTGGCGCAGAACGCGCACGCCAAGACGCTGAAGGCCGGCGGATCCGCGACGCTGTTCCATTCGACCGATCAGGACGCATTGAACTTCGCCCTCACCGTCTGCGAGGTGCCGCTCAACACGGCCGGGGCGGAAGCCATGGATTTCATCCCCGGCGGCTACTACCTGTCGCACGCCATCGGCTCGGTCAAACCCTGGCATGGCCGCCATGTCCGCGAAGCCTTGAGCGGCAGGCCGCCCACGTCGGCGAGCAAATGGTATTTTCGCTTTTCGAATGCACCTATCCGGGTATTTTCGGATTCCGAACTCGCAAAACGCCAGCTCTGCCTCAAGATCGCGTCGGCCATCGGCCGGGTCTACAAGAACAGTTGATTTGATCCTGGTGCCGAAATTGAATGCACCACCCCTGACAGCCAGCCAACGGGAACTCGAAACACACGCACGATGAAGGCCTTGTTCGGGCGCATGGCGGCCCACCCCAAATTCGCCAGACTCTTCAGGTGGGTCATTCTGCTTTCCGTCACCAGCGCGGCGCAGATGTTCATTCAGGGGATCGGACTCTTGAGCGGCCTGCTGATCATCCAGCTGGTTTCCCCCAAGGAGTACGCGCTCTATACACTGGCCTATGCCATGCTCGGTACCATTGCCGCGGTGGCGGATGGCGGCGTCAGCAACGGCGTACTCGCCAATGGCGCACGCACTTGGCAAAGCAAGGGGGCCTTGGGTTCGGTCATGGTCACCGGGATGAATCTGCGCAAGAAATTTTCGATCGCGACCTTCGTGATTTCATTGCCGATATTGTTTTATCTTCTCATCCGACACGATTCCGGATGGATTGTCGCTTCGCTGATCGTCCTGGCCTTGATTCCGGCCTTCTACGCGCTGTTGAGCGAAGATCTGCTGGGCATCCCGGCGAGGCTCAATCAGGACATGATCGCGCTGCAGAAAAACTCGATCATGGCAAATGTCGCCCGATTGATCATGCTCGCGGGTTCCCTGTTTTTTCTGCCCTTCACTGTGATTGCCATCCTGGCGAACGGAATACCCAGAATCTGGGCCAATTTCAGGCTCCGGAAGATCGCAGAAAAGTACGCCGACCTGAAGGCACCCCCAGATCCCGAAGTCAAAAAAGACATATTGAGCATGGTCAGGCGAACCCTGCCCGGCACGCTCTACTACTGCATCGCCGGGCAGATTTCAATCTGGCTCATCTCCATCTACGGCAACACTTCGTCGATCGCAGAGATCGGCGCCTTGGGGCGGCTTGCAGCCATCCTCACCGTGATCTCTTCCGTGTTTGGGGCCCTGATCAGCCCCTGGTTCGCAAGATTGCCCAACAATTCAACGGACTTGCTCAAGGCTTTCATCGGAATATGCCTCGGATCGGCGTTTTTTGTCGTGGTGATACCCGCCTTGGTCTACATGTTCCCAACCCAGTCGCTGTTCCTGTTAGGGCGAAACTATTCGAATTTGACCCATGAGGTCTTCCTGAGCGCGCTCGGTAGCTGCATATTGATGATGGTCGGCTTCCTCTATTCCTGCTCCATTGCGCGAGGATGGATAATTTCACCCATCATCAGCATACCCCTGAGCATCGCGGCGCAAATAATTTTCATATTGATGCTCGATCTTTCAACAACGAGAAACGTGCTTTTATGCGCAATCCTGAACGCGACATGGGGAATCGTGATGTATTCCTCATATTTCTTGTTCAGGATTTTCATGCTGCGCAAGCAGGAAGCGACCAACGTCAATCAATAAATGAAGAAGCCAACTTATTCCATAGTCATACCCGTCTACATGCGGGTATTCGGATTTCGTCAGGCCCTGGGCTCTGCATTGGGCGTCGATGGATGTCAGGAAATTATCGTCGTCGACGATAATTCCGACCATGATGAGTTTCGCGCCATCGTCGAATCATTCGGCGACAGCAGGATCAAGTATCACAAGAACGAAAAGAACGTCGGACTCTTCGCGAACTGGAATCGGGGCATCGAACTCGCCCAAGGGGAATTTGTCTCGGTCCTGTGCAGCGACGATGTGATCGCACCGGACGCCTACAGCGGGTTCGCCGCCGCCTACGCCACCGACCCGGAGTTGGACGTCTATTTCGGGTCGCTCTGCACCTTCACGGACGATCCGGACAAGCCGACCACCTTCCGAACATTTGCGCAAGGCAAGATGTCCTCGCTCGATCTGATGGCCGATGCGGTGATCAACGGACCCGGATTCTCCGTGCTGTCGATCATCCGGAGAGCAACGGCATTGAAGCATCCGTTCGTGAGCCGGCCACACAGCGGAAATGACTGGCTGTGGATCTATGGAAACGCGGCGTTCTTCAAACTGCACGCCACCAATCGACCGATCAACTATTGGCGCAAACACCCGGATCAGGACGCGGTGAAGTCACAGTCCATCACGACGGATTGCTGGCCGCTCATGTACAGGCTGATCGAAGAGCAATTGAGATCCGCGGGACATCCGCTCGCAAAAGGGGCACAGAGGCGTGCCAAGGGGATCATCCTTTCCTGGCTGCTGAACGACCATGTCGACCGGAAAGGCTATTTCGCGCGCCTGCAGAGCGATGAATCGAGGTCCAACCTTTTCCTTCAGGCTGCCATGGAAATGATCGATGCCGATTGGCTGCTGAGCGGCCTTTTGAAGTCGAAGCCGGGCTCTCGGCTTTACTACAACATCGGCCGGGCGCTGCGCAAGACCGGCCTCTACCCGCCCTCTTAATTCAAATCAACGGCGCCGGCAGCATCGGCCGCTCGAAGTAGTCGCCCAGGGTCTCCAGGGCCTGCGGCTCCAGAATGCGCAGCCAGCCGCTGTCGAGCTTGCAGAGACCCAGTCGCTGGAGGCGACGCAGGGTCTTGTTGTTGTGCACCAGCGACAGGCCGAGCGCGTCGGCGATGTGCTGCTGGTTGAAGGGGAACTCGGCCCAGTCGCGCACCATGCGGGCGCGTTCGGCGCGCCGGTAGAGAGGCATCAACAGCATCGCGACCAGCGCCCTGTGTCTTTTGACATTTCCGCGCCACTTCGGCCCCGAACACTTCGAGGGACCGCCCGGATCCGTGAAGTCACTGATGGCCCGACTGGAAGCCGATAGGCGGCACACCGACCTGCGGGTTCTGTTCGAGGGCGCTCTGGCGCAGCGGCGCTGCCATCTGGCCCCCACGCTACCCCGCTTCGTGTGGGTCGCTGCCCCCCAAGGGGGCCGCAGGCCGCCTTGGGGCGGCCCGGCGTCGGCCTGCCCCCCCCACAGGCTCCCCGAGGGCGCTCAGGCGGCGTCCCAGCTGTAGGTCGCGCCGTTGCCGTCCCACGGCTCCATCACGATGCGTTCGCCGGCGGCGACCGCCAGCGACTCGCCCGGGGCCAGCACGAGGTCCTCGCTGGCTGAGTGCGCCGTAGAGTCGCGGGTGACCCAGACCCGGCCCTGGCGGATCCGCAGCACGCTCGCGCTGGCGGCCCTGAGGCTCATCGCATGGCCGGCATCGAGTTGCCATGCACCGCGGCGAACGGCCGGCGGCACGGCCGCCGGACGGGCCAGCGCAGCGGACGGAAGCGATGTAGAGGTGCAGACAGCGGACATGGTGGACTCCTGAGGATTTGCAGCACGCAATGGCGCGCTTCGGGAATGAATGATCGGCGCACGCTCGTTGGCAGTCCAATGAAAACGCGGTAGCCTACTGATTCCGGTTTCGCATCAATCCAACTTCCAGCTGAAGCCCCTCCCGCCCATGCTCCACTCCCAGACCCACCTGCGTTCACGGCCTATCGCGGCCGGTCATCTTCGCGCCTTCGAGGCCGTCGCCCGGCACCTGAACTTCCGCGCCGCCGCCGAGGAAATGGCGCTGACCCAGTCGGCCGTGAGCCGGCAGATCCAGTCGCTCGAGGAAGAGGTCGGCGTCGGCCTGTTCCTGCGCCACACCCGGGCGGTCGAGCTCACGGGCGCCGGTGCCCAGCTGCTGCTGGCGGTGCAGCAGTCGCTGCCGCGCATCGACGGCGCGGTGCGCCAGATCCGGCAGAACGCGGGGCGCAAGAGTGTCTCGCTCACCACCTTCGCCTCCTTCGCCTCGATGTGGCTGATCCCGCGGCTCGAGGCCTTCCAGCGCGACAATCCGGAAATCGACATCCGCATCGATGCCAGCGACGCGGCGCTCGACATGGACATCGCCGACGTCGACATCGCCCTGCGCTACGGTCCGCGCGAGAACATGCCGGCCGGGGCGCTGCGCCTCTTCGGCGAAACGATCACGCCGGTGGCGAGCCCCTGGCTGATCAAGAGCAACCCGGCGATCAAGGCGCCGGTGGACATCACGCGCTTCACGCTGATCGAGGCCGGCGACGCCCACCGCACGCACCTCGAGTGGCTGACCTGGCGGCGCTGGTTCGAGGTCAACGACATGCCGCGCGCGCAGCCGCGGCGCTGGCTCTATTTCAACTACGCCTACCAGATGGTGCAGGCCGCGCTGACCGGCCAGGGCGTGGTGCTGGCGCGCAGCTCGCTGATCGCCGAAAGCCTGGCCAACGGCGACCTGGTCGAGGTGCTGCCGCAGCACCGGATGGATTCACCGATGGCCTACTGGCTGATCACGGGCCCGCGCAGCGCGCCGCGCCCCGAGATCCAGGCCTTCTGTGAATGGCTGCAGGGCCAGGCCGCCACCACGCGCGAGACGATCGGCGAAGTGCCGGACCCCGACACCGTGGATCAGCTGGATTAGTCTTCACGCGGCCGGCGCAGCCAGGCCCCTTCGTGAAACACCGCGGAACCGGCTTCGCCGGGCCGCAGGTGTTGCCCCCGGTCGGGGGTGGGCGCCCGGACACGCAGTGCCGGGCAACCTGGGGGCGAGCTCAACCAATCGGCCAGACGACTCCGTTGTCGTTGAGGATGGCGTCAAGCGGAAGGTCATGCGCCTCCGGCTCGAAATCGTCGATGAAGCCATTCGCGAAGCCCAGCCCGACCGTGAACGGCCGCGGCTCCAGCGCCGCCAGCGTGCGATCGTAGAACCCGCCGCCGTAGCCCAGCCGGTAGCCACCGGCGCTGTAGCCCAGGCAGGGCACGAACAGCAGCGTCGGGACGATCAGCTCGGTGTCCTTGGGTTTCGGGATGTCGAAGGCGTCGTTCTCCATCGGGCAGCCTGGATACCAGGCATGGAAGGTCAGCGTCTTGTGCACCCGGTCGACCACCGGCAGGCCGATGCGCCGGCGCTGCGGCTCGTCGAGCAGTTCGCCGTCCTCTTTCCAGCGGTGCAGGGCCGGCAAGGGGTCGAATTCGCCCTTGATTGGCCAGTAGGCGCCGATCACGGCGTCCGGCCGTCCCACCAGCCAGATCCGCATCACGCGCTGCAGCAGGTCAGCGCGCGCGAGGCGGTCGGGCATGGCGAGGCGCTGCTCGATCAGCGCAGCTCGCAGTTGTCCCTTGAGAAAAGTGGCCGTTTCCGAGGTGTCGGCACCCTTTGACTTGTCCATAATCCCCCGATGCAGTTCGCAAGCATTTTGGCATCCACTCGGCGCCCGGCCGCCACCTCTTTTTCCACCCTGGCCTTGTCGCTGCTGCTGGCCGTCGCGGCGATGCTGCAGCCGGCCCGCGCCCAAAGCGGCAGCGACGACGTCCTGCTGCAGATGAAACAGGCCGCGCAGCGCGGCGACAAGGCCCGCCTGGCCGCCCTGCTGCCGCAGGCGCGCGGCCATGCGCTCGAACCCTGGGCCGCCTACTGGGAACTCAAGTCGCGGCTCGGAGAAGCGAATGCGCAGGACGTGCAGGACTTCCTGGCCCGCTATCCCGGGACCTACCAGGAAGACCGGATGCGCAACGACTGGCTGCTGCTGGCCGGCCAGCGCCGCGACTGGGACAGCTTCAGCGCGCTGCACCCGGCCTTTCGCATGAACGACGACGCCCAGGTGCGCTGCTACGCGATCCTGGTCGAGACGCTGCGCTCGGGCAGCGTGACCCAGGCCCAGGCCGACGAGGTGCGGCGCAACTGGTTCGCCCAGCGCGATCTCGATGACGGCTGCCTGACCGCGGCCGACCGGATGATCGGCGCCCGCCTGATGTCGCCCAACGACGCCTGGAAAAAGGCCCGGCTGGCGATCGAGGCCAATCGTCCGCAGGCCGCCCGCGCCGCGGTGCTCCTGGTCGCGCCGGATGCCATCGGGCTGTTCGACGACATGAACGCCAGCCCGGGCAGGTTCCTGGCCGGCCGCGCCACCGCGGTCGCCAAGTCGCGCCGCGAGCTGGTGGTGCTGGCCCTGATCAAGATGACGGTCGCCGACCCGGCCGTGGCCGCTTCCCAGCTCGAGGGCAAATGGGACACCACGCTGTCGACCGAGGAGCGCAACTGGCTCTGGGGCGCGATCGGGCGCCAGTTCGCCACCAAGCTCTCGCCGCTGGCCAACAACTACTTCGCCAATGTCACCCGGCCCGGCGACCTGAGCGACGACATGCTCGCCTGGAAGGCGCGCGCGGCCCTGCGCGGCGGCAGCTGGAAGAACGTGCAGGCGGCGATCGACGGCATGAGCGAGGTCCAGCAGCAGGACCCGACCTGGGTCTACTGGAAGGGCCGCGCCCTGCTCGCGGGCGGCGGCGAGGAGCGCCGCGGCCAGGCCCGCATCCTGTTCGAGACCATCGCCGGGACGCGCGGCTTCTACGAACTGCTGGCGCTCGAGGAACTGGGCCAGCGCGCCGCCGTGCCGACCAGGCCGGAGCCGCTCACGGCCGAGGAGAAGAACGCGGCGCGCGGCAACGCGTCGCTCGGCCGCGCGCTCTACGCGATCGGAATCGGGCTGCGCCCCGAAGGCACGCGCGAGTGGAACTACGCCACCAACCTGCACGACAAGGGCGGAATGGGCGACCGCGAGCTGCTGGCCGCCGCCGACCTGGCCTGCCAGCGCGAGGTCTGGGACCGCTGCATCAACACCAGCGAACGCACCAAGGGCGTGATCGACATCGATCAGCGCTTCCCGATGCCGTTCCACGACACGGTGGTGCGCAAGAGCCGGGAGATCGGGCTCGACCCGGCCTACGTCTACGGCCTGATCCGGCAGGAAAGCCGCTTCATCATGGATGCGCGCTCCGGTGTCGGCGCCTCGGGCCTGATGCAGGTGATGCCGGCCACCGCGCGCTGGACCGCGAAGAAGATCGGCATGGGCGACTTCACGCCGGGCCAGATCAACGACCGCGAGACCAACATCACCATCGGCACCAACTATCTGAAGCTCGCGCTCGACGATTTCGACGGCTCGATGGCGCTGGCCGCGGCCGCCTACAACGCCGGCCCGGGCCGGCCGCGCAGCTGGCGCAACGGGCCGCTGATGGAGGCGGCCATATGGGCCGAGAACGTCCCCTTCAACGAGACCCGCGACTACGTCAAGAAGGTGCTCGCCAACACCACCAACTACGCGGCGCTGATCAGCGGCCAGCCGCAGTCGCTCAAGGCGCGGCTGGGCAGCGTAGGCCCGCGCAACGCCAGCGAACCCGAGCCGAACAAGGACCTGCCCTGAGGACGGGAGTGAACCGAACCCTGCAAAGCCTGCGCGCCCAGCTACCCGCCTGGGCCACCGAATGGCTGGAGATCCTCATCCCCATGGCGCAGGTGGCGCTGATCGTGCTGGCCGCCTGGCTGCTGTACCGCCTCGCACGCCGGGTGATCCTGCGCGTGACCACGAGCTACGCACTGCCCGGCAACGTGGCCCTGATCACGCGCCGCACGACCGGCTTCCTGATCTATGGCGGCGCCCTGCTGTGGGGCCTGGAGCGGCTGGGGGTCTCGGGCACCGTGCTGTGGACCGCCTTCACGAGCTTCGCCGCCGTCGGCGCGGTGGCCTTCTTCGCCGCCTGGAGCGTGTTGTCGAACATCTTCTGCGCGCTGTTGATCTTCACCACGCGCATGTTCTGGCCCGGCGACACGGTGGAGGTGCTGGAGAACGGCGAGAAGCCGGGCCTCAAGGGCCGCGTGCTGGACATCAACCTGGTCTTCACCACGCTGGAGGAAAGCGGCAGCGCGCAGGAGGGCACCACGCTGAAGATCCCCAACAGCATGTTCTTTCAGCGCGCCGTGCGCCGCTGGCACGGCAGCGCCCCCGCGCTGCCGCGGACGCTGGACCTGGCACCGCCGCCCCCCTCTGACACCCCGCCCGGCTGAGCATCAATAGCGCGCGGCGATGGCATCAATCGGCGCGCGTGGCACGGCTAGCATCAAGGGCTTTGCACCACCCCGGAGAACCGCCATGACCCAGCTCTACATCGGCAACAAGAACTACTCGTCGTGGTCGATGCGACCCTGGGTGCTCATGAAGCAGGCCGGCATCGCGTTCGACGAAGTCATGCTGCGCTTCGATTCCTTCGGCGCCGACTCGAAGTTCAAGCACACGATCCTGCCGCTCAACCCGACCGGCACGGTGCCGGTCCTGAAGGACGGCGACATCGTCGTCTACGACACGCTCGCCATCTGCGAATACCTCGCCGAGACGCATCCCGACAAGAAGCTCTGGCCCGCCGACCGCGCGCKGCGCGCGCAGGCGCGCAGCGCGTGCGCCGAGATGCACGCGGGCTTCCTCATGCTGCGCAGCCATTGCGGCATGAACATCGAGGCCGACTTTCGCCTGCAGGGCCAGATCATCCTTCGCGACCAGCCCGGCGTGCGGGCCGACCTCGATCGCATCGTGCAACTCTGGAGCGGCCTGCTCGAAGCGAGCGGCGGCCCCCTGCTGTTCGGCGAATTCAGCATTGCCGACGCCTACTTCGCGCCCGTGTGCATGCGCATCAAGTCCTTCGGGCTGCCCGTGCCCGCCGCGATCTCGGCCTACGTCGAGCGCATCCGCGCGCTGCCGGCCGTGAAGGCCTGGATCGACGAAGCGCTCGTGGAAAAGGACTTCGTCACCATCGACGAGCCGTACCGCCTGGCACGCTGAGCCCCTGGCGCGCCGCCCTACACTGCGCGCATGCAAACCTATCTCGTCGGCGGCGCGATCCGCGATGCGCTGCTCGGCCGCGACGGCAGCGACCACGACTGGGTCGTGGTCGGCGCAACGCCCGAAAAGATGGCCGCGCTCGGCTTCCTGCCGGTGGGGCGCGACTTCCCGGTCTTCCTGCATCCCGAGACGCGCGAGGAATACGCGCTGGCGCGCACCGAACGCAAGAGCGCCCCGGGCTACCGCGGCTTCGTCGTCCATGCGGCACCCGACGTCACGCTCGAGGAGGACCTGGCGCGGCGCGACCTGACCATCAACGCGATCGCGCTGCCGGCCGAGCGCATCGCCGCCGCCGACCGGCTGGACCTGGACCCCGCCGACCTGGTCGACCCCTTCCACGGCCAGCGCGACCTGCAGCACAAGCTGCTGCGCCATGTGACCGACGCCTTCCGCGAGGATCCGGTGCGCATCCTCCGGGTCGCGCGCTTCGCGGCCCGCTTCAGTGATTTCCAGGTCGCGCCGGACACCCTGGCGCTGATGCGCGAGATGGTCGAGGCCGGCGAAGTCGACGCCCTGGTGCCCGAGCGCGTCTGGCAGGAACTCGCGCGCGGCCTGATGGAGACCCGGCCTTCGCGGATGTTCGAGTTGCTGCGCCGATGCGGCGCGCTCGCGGTGCTGCTGCCCGAGGTCGATCGCCTCTGGGGCGTGCCGCAGCCCGAGGCCCACCACCCCGAAGTCGACACCGGCGTGCACCTGATGATGGTGCTCGACATGGCGGCGCGGCTCTCGGCGCCGCTGGGCGTTCGCTTCGCCTGCCTGGTGCACGACCTCGGCAAGGGCACCACGCCCGCCGACGTACTGCCGCGCCATATCGGCCACGAGCAGCGCAGCGCCCGCCTGCTGCGCGCGGTCTGCGACCGCTGGCGAGTGCCGGTCGAGGTCCGGGAGCTGGCCGACGTGGTGGCGCGCGAGCACGGCAACATCCACCGCAGCGGCGGACTCGACGCCGCCGCGATCGTCCGCCTGCTGGAGCGCTGCGACGCCTTCAGGAAGCCCGAGCGCTTCGCCGAAGTGCTGCTGGCCTGCGAATGCGATGCGCGCGGACGCCTCGGCCTGGAAGAAGAGGCGTATCCGCCGCGCGCGAGGCTGCGGGCCGCCCTGGCCACGGCCCAGGAAGTGGCCACGGCGCCGATTGCGCGCGAGGCGCTGGCACGCGGCGACCAGGGGCCGGAGATCGCGTCGGCGATTCGAGCCGCACGCGTCCGGGCGATTGCGGCCTCGCTGCACGCATAGGGTCTACCTCAGGCTCCCCGCCACCCTGGCGCCGGGCCCCGCTTGCGCCGCGCATGGACACATGGCCATCGGCCATATCGCCTATCCCCCGATCGCGCCAGGGCAGAATTCGAGCGATTCGCCGACGCGCCGGGCGGTGCGAGTCTGCTATGGTTTTCCCTCCATGCAGAAGCCCCCCAGACTCACCGCCGAGGCGGCCCTCTTTCTCGACTTCGACGGCACCCTGGTCGACATCGCCGAGACGCCGGAGGCGATTCATGTGCCACCGGCCCTGGTCGCGTTGCTCGGCGACCTCCATGACCTGCTGGGCGGCGCCCTGGCGGTCGTCTCCGGCCGCCAGATCGACGTCATCGACCGCTTCCTCGCGCCCCTGCGGCTGCCGGCCGCGGGCGAGCATGGCGTGCAGCGCCGCGACGCCGACGGCCGGATGCAGGAGCAGCGCGCGCTGGATCTCACGCTCGTGCTGGATGCCGCCAACGAACTGGCGCGCGTGCACGAGGGCCTGCTGGTCGAGCGCAAGCACGCCGCAATCGCCCTGCACTACCGGCTCGCGCCCCAGCTCGAAGCGGTCTGCCGCGACGCCATGGCGCGAGTGATCGGCGACCAGCCGCAGTTCGAACTGCTGCACGGCAAGTTCGTGTTCGAGGTCAAGCCCGCGGGCATCAACAAAGGCGTCGCGATCGATGCCTTCCTGCGCGAAGCGCCATTCGCCGGCCGGATGCCGGTGTTCGCCGGCGACGACACCACCGACGAGACCGGCTTCGCCATCGTTCAGCCGCGCGGCGGCGTCGCGATCAAGGTCGGCTCCGGTCCCAGCCAGGCGCTGTGCCGGCTCGACTCGCCGCGCGCGGTGTTCGAATGGCTGGTGGCGGCGCGGGACTTGCTCGCGTCACCCGGCAACAACCACAGCCCGAGGAAGCCTGAATGAAGACATCCGCCGAAGAGTTCGCCGCCACCGAAACCCGCGCCGATCCGGCCGCACGCAAGGGCTTCGGCCCGCCGGCCGCCGCCTCGCTCGATGTCGGCGTGATCGGCAACTGCGCCTACAGCGCGCTGGTCGATGCCCGCGGCCGCGTGGTCTGGTGCTGCCTGCCGCGCTTCGACGGCGACCCGGTGTTCAATGCGCTGCTGCACCCGGGCGAGGACGCCAGCGCCTGGGCCATCGAGATCGAGGACTTCGCCTCGTCGAAGCAGTGGTACGAGCCGAACACCGCGGTATTGCGGACCCAGCTCTTCGACAGCGCCGGCCAGGGCATCGAGATCACCGACCTGGCACCGCGCTTCCACAGCCGCTCGCGCTACTTCCGGCCGCTCACGATGGTGCGCCGGGTGAAGCCGATCAACGGCACGCCACGCATCCGCGTGTCGCTGGCGCCGCGCTTCCAATGGGGCGTTCAGGCACCCACCATCACGCGCGGCAGCAACCACATCCGCTATGTCGGCCCCGACTTCACGCTCAGGCTGACCACCGACGCCTCGGTCTCGCACATCCTCTCGCGCCAGCCCTTCGTGCTCTCGCGCGAGCACAATTTCGTGCTCGGCGCCGACGAAACGCTGACCGACGGCATCGCCGACACCGCGCGCCACTTCGAGCAGGAGACCATCGCCTACTGGCGCACCTGGAGCAAGCGGCTGGCGATCCCGTTCGAGTACCAGGAGGCGGTGATCCGCGCCGCCATCACGCTCAAGCTCTCGCTCTACGAGGACACCGGCGCGATCGTCGCCGCGATGACCACCAGCATTCCCGAGGCGCCGGGCAGCCAGCGCAACTGGGACTACCGCTACTGCTGGCTGCGCGACGCCTTCTTCGTGGTGCGTGCGCTCAACAGCCTGTCGGAAGTCGGCACCATGGAGGACTACCTGCGCTGGCTGTCGAACGTGGTGATCGGCTCGCACGGCGAACACATCCAGCCGCTCTATGGCATCGGCCTGGAGCGCGAGCTGCCCGAGTCCTTCGTCGAAGGGCTGGGCGGCTACCGCGGCATGGGACCGGTTCGCGTGGGCAACCAGGCGCAGGAGCATTTCCAGCACGACGTCTACGGCAACATCGTGCTCGGCGCGTCGCAGTCCTTCCACGATCACCGGCTGCTGAGCCGCGCCGGCGTAGCCGAGTTCCCGTACCTGGAGGCGGTCGGCGAGCAGGCGATCCGGGTCTACGGCACGCCCGATGCCGGCATGTGGGAGCTGCGCACGCGCGCACGCATCCACACCAGCTCGGCGCTGATGAGCTGGGCCGCCTGCGACCGGCTCGCCAAGATCGCGCGCTCGCTGGGCCTCGTGGACCGGGCGGCCTACTGGCACGGGCACTCGTCCCGGATGCGGGAGGAGATCCTCGACAAGTCGTGGTGCGAGGAGCGCCAGGCCTTCGCCGAGAGCTTTGGCGGCCACGAGCTCGATGCCAGCGTGCTGCTGATGGTCGAGGTCGGACTCGTCGACGCCCGCGACCCGCGCTTCATCTCGACGGTCGAGGCGATGGAGAGGTCGCTCTGCGACGGCCCCTACATGCGCCGCTACGAGGCCGCCGACGACTTCGGCAAGCCCGAGACCGCCTTCAATATCTGCACCTTCTGGCGCATCGACGCACTGGTCAAGATCGGGCGCAAGGCCGAGGCTCGGCAGATCTTCGAGACCATGCTGGCGGCGCGCAATCCGCTCGGGCTTCTGTCCGAGGACACGCACCCGGTCACCGGCGAGATGTGGGGCAACTTCCCGCAGACCTATTCGATGGTGGGGATCATCAATGCGGCGGTGCGGCTGTCGGCGCCCTGGGATTCGTGCATATGAGCAACGCCGGGCCGCCCCAGGTTGCGAAGGCCCCCTCGGAGGGCAGAGAGCACACGCCAGTGCCGAACGCGGGGGCCATGTCATGAGTCGGCTCGTGGTCGTTTCGAATCGCGTGGCGGATCCGCGCAAGCCGGCCGCCGGCGGACTCGCGGTCGCGCTCGGCGAAAGCCTGCAGCAAAGCGGCGGCCTGTGGTTCGGCTGGAGCGGCGCCATCGTCGAGGAAGGCCCGACCGGCGAAGGCGAACTGCACCGGCAGCAGGCCGGCAAGGTGACGCTCGCCACCATCGACCTGAGCCGCGAGGACCACGACAGCTACTACCAGGGCTACAGCAACGACGTGCTGTGGCCGGTGTTCCACAACCGGCTCGACCTGGCGCATTTCGACGCCGGCTTCATCGGCGGCTACCAGCGCGTGAACCAGCTGTTCGCGCGCAAGCTGCTGCCGCTGCTGAAGGAAGACGACATCATCTGGGTGCACGACTACCACCTGATCCCGCTGGCGGCCGAGCTGCGCGCGATGGGCTGCCGCCAGCGCATCGGTTTCTTCCTGCACATCCCGCTGCCGCCGCAGATCATCATCGCGGCGATCCCGCAGCACGAATGGCTGATGCGCTCGCTGTTCGCCTACGACCTGATCGGCTTCCAGGCCGAGCAGGACGTGCAGCATTTCGAGCACTACGTGAAGAACGAGGCCCACGGCGAAATCCTGGACAACCACATGGTCCGCGCCTACGGCCAGAAGGTCCGCTGCAACGCCTTCCCGATCGGCATCGATGTCGACGAGTTCGCGGCACTCACGCACGCCAGGGAATCGCGCGACATGTACGAGACCATGAAGCGCGAGTATTCGAGCCGGCGCCTGCTGCTGGGCATCGACCGCCTCGACTACTCCAAGGGCATCCCGCAGCGCGTGCGCTCGTTCCGCGAACTGCTGGCCAACTATCCCGAGAACCGCCGCAGCGCGACCCTGATCCAGATCGCCTCGCCGACGCGCGAGACGGTCGACGCCTACGCCGACATCCGGCGCGAACTGGAGTCGCTGTGCGGCGCCATCAACGGCGACTTCGGCGAACTCGACTGGATGCCGGTGCGCTACATCCACCGCATGGTCGCCCGCAAGCGCGTGCCCGGCCTGTGCCGAGCCGCCGCGGTCGGCCTCGTCACGCCGCTGCGCGACGGCATGAACCTGGTGGCCAAGGAGTACATCGCGGCGCAGGACCCGGCCGACCCCGGCGTTCTGGTGCTGTCGCGCTTTGCCGGCGCGGCCGAGCAGCTCAAGGAGGCGCTGCTGGTGAATCCCTACGACACGCACGGCACCGCCGAGACCACGCAGCAGGCCCTGCAGATGCCGCTGGAGGAGCGGCGCGAGCGCCACCAGAAGCTGCTGGCGCGCATCCGCGAGCAGGATGTGCACTGGTGGCGAAACGGCTTCCTGACGGCGTTGCGCGAAGCGGCGAGCGAGCGCTAGACCGCCGGCGCGCCGCTCAGCGCCAGGCCGCGCCCGCGCCCAGCAATTGCAGCAGCCGCGCCACGCGCGATGCAGATGCCGCGGTGGGGGCCGCAGGCCGCGGCACCGCCCCGACCCGGGCGGGCGACAGCGCCCGGATCTCGATCCATCCGCCGCGCTCCACCACATGGGCGTCACCCTCGTTCAGCGGCGTCTTCAGGTTGAAGATGGTTTCGCCGAACCAGGTGGGCGGCGAGATCACGTTCACGCAACCTTCCGCGACGAGCAGCGTGAAGCCGGCATCGACGGCCATGCGCAGCGTCTGGCCGGGCAGCAGGCGGGTGGATTCGGGAAGCTCGGTGGTCATCGCAGGGGCCTCGGTCGAAGAGTTGGCAATGACTTCATCGTAGGCAGTGGCCTGCCGGAAAAACAGGCACAGCAGCCGCCTTTGGCCGCCGCAACAGACGCATCGGAAGATCATCTGTTATGGTTCCTTTCCCGCCAATCTGCATCTGTTTTCCCGGCCCCGCCTGCGCGAGCATCGACCGCATGGAATCGCCACCGCTCTACCGCCAGTTGGCCACGCACTACCTGGACGCGATCCGCGCCGGATCGCTCAAGCCGGGCGACAAGCTGCCCTCGCTGCGCAGCCTGATGCGCCTGCACGGCATCAGCCTGTCGACCGCGCTGCAGCTGTGCCGGACGATGGAGGGTGAAGGCTGGGTCGAGGCCCGCGACCGCTCGGGCTACTTCGTGCGGCGGCCGCGCCGGCTGGCGATCGCGACCATGGACGAGCCCGCCGCCCAGGGGGCGCCCGACCCGGCCCAGTACGTCGGCATCCATGCCAAAGTCTCGGATTTTGTGGCGCGCCGGCGCCAGCGCGAGGCGGTGGTCGATTTCTCCACGGCACGCGGCACGCCCGAGCTCTATCCGGCCCAGGCGCTGCGCACGATCATGGTCCGCATGCTGCGCCAGCGGCCCGAACTGCTGACCACCGCCGCGCCCTCGCGCAGCCTGACGCCGCTGCGCGAAGCGGCGGCGCGGCGCGGCTTGCGCGTGGGCATGACGCTGGCGCCCGACGAGGTGCTGGTCACCAACGGCTGCATCGAGGCGCTGAACCTCGCGCTGCGCGCCGTGGCGCAGCCCGGCGACACGGTGGCGGTCGAGTCGCCGACCTTCTACGGCCTGCTGCAGGTGCTCGAAAGCCTGGGCATGCGCGCCCTCGAAATCCCCACCAGCCCGCAGACCGGGCTGTCGATCGAGGCCCTCGAGATGGCGGTCGAGGCCTACGGCCACATCAAGGCCGTGGTGGTGGTGCCGCACCTGCAGAACCCGCTGGGCAGCGTCATGCCCGACAGCCACAAGCAGCGCCTGGTCGCACTGTGCGAACGGCACGCCATCGCGCTGATCGAGGACGACACCTACAGCGAACTGCTCGACGCCGAATCGCCGCTGCGCGCCATCAAGTCATGGGACTGCACAGGCAACGTGATCCACTGCGCCTCGCTGCACAAGATCCTGGCGCCCGGGCTGCGGCTGGGCTGGATCTCGGCCGGCCGCTGGCACGGCCGGGTCGAGATGCTCAAGTACACCCAGACCCGCAGCAACGAGGAACTCGCCCAGTGCGCCGCCGGTGAATTCATGGGCACCGGCGCCTACGACCGGCACCTGCGGCGGCTGCGCGAGCGGCTCAAGCTGCAGCGCGAATCCACGGCCGATGCGATCGCCGCGCACTTTCCGGCCGGCACGCGGCTGAACCTGCCGCCGGGCGGCCTGCAGCTGTGGGTGGAACTGCCCGAGCGGCTGTCGTCGGCGACGGTATTCGATGCGGCGCTGCGCGAGCGGATCCTGATCGCGCCGGGGACGCTGTTCTCGAACTCCTCGCGCTACGACCACTACCTGCGCATCAACTGCGGGGCGCCCTACGGCGAGAAGATCGATGCCGGGTTGCGGCGGCTTGGCCAGATCGTCGACGAGTGCCTGGGCGCGAGCGCGGCGCCGTCGCGCCTGGCGGCGTGACCGCCGCGCGGGGTCCGGCCGGCGACGGGCGTGGTGGCCCTCAGTCCACCAGGGCCAGCGCGGCGTAGTCGCCGACCCGGTCGCCGAGCCCGGCCGGCACCAGCACGGCGCCGCGGGTCAGTGCGACCAGCTTGCCGTCGATCTGTGCCTGCAGGCGCGGCAGCAGCGCGTCGCGGTTGTTCCAGAACACACTGCCGCCGAGGCTGATGCGCTGCAGGTCGAGGGTGGCGACCAGGTTGTAGAGCATGCGCCCCATCACGCGGCACAGCGCGTCGGTGGTGGCGATGGCCTGCGGTTCGCCGCGCGCGGCGGCGGCGAACAGTGCCTCCGCCGGCTGGCCGAAGCGCCGCGCGATCGCATTGCCCGCGCTCAAGCCCTCGACATCGCCGAGGTTGCCGCAGCCGCACAGCGCGGCGGCGTCGTCGTCGCTGACGAAGCTGTGGCCCGCATGCCCGGCGTTGCCGTTCTTGCCGCGCAGCACGCGGCCGTCGACGCACAGCCCGACGCCGACGCCGGTGCTCCAGGTCACGTAGGCGCAATGATCGGCGCCTTGCAGCGCGCCCCAGCGCCGCTCGGCCTCCAGCGCGGCCACCGCGTCGTTCTCGACCCGCACCCTGGCGAAGCGCTGGCGCAGCGGGGCCTCGATCGGCGCGGTCATCCAGTCGTTGGGCAGCCCGCGCGCCGGGCCGGCGATGCCGCCGCAGATGTTCGGCGTGGCGAGCTCGACCATGCCGTCGCGCAGCTCGAAGGGCCCGGCAGAAGACACGCCGACGCAATCCACCACGCCGGCCGCGATGCCGTGCTCGGCGCAGGCCTCGTCGATCAGCCGCAGGATCTGCCGCGCGACCGCATCGTTGCCGCCGGTCTTCGCGGTCGGCTCGCTGCGGCGGCCGAGCAGCGGCGAGGCGCTGTCGGGAGAAAGGCTCACGGCGACCTTGGTGCCGCCGATGTCGACGCAGGCCCTCATGAAACCACCTCCGTGCTTCGCACTGCGGTGCGAGCGCCTTCGGGCGGCCGGGCGGCGTACAAGACAACCTCCGTGCTTCGCACTGCGGTGCGAGCGCCTTCGGGCGGCCGGGCGGAGTACAAGACAACCTCCGTGCTTCGCACTGCGGTGCGAGCGCCTTCGGGCGGCCGGGCGGCGCTCATCGACTCAGATCCATCGTGCGACCAGGGCCGCGATCATGCTCAGCAGCACCGTGCTGGCAATCGGCAGCTGCCATTCGCGACCGAAGGCACGAAACTCGAAATCGCCGGGCAGGCGCCCGAAGCCGAAGCGACGCAGCCAGGCCGTGAGCCCGCTCATCAGCACCAGCGCCAGGACGACGACGATCAGCCAGCGAATCATGGGTGCAGTTTAGGGCCTGTTCCCCCTATTTCCGGGGATCGCGTTGCCGCGCGAAGGGGCTGGATGCAAGGCGCCCGTGCGCAGCAAGGCTTTCGCCTTGCAAGCGCGGGCAACGCCGCAGACAGCCTCTTCGCGCGGCAACCCGAAGGGAAGGCATGCCAGGACGAGCCACTCAGCGTTGCGCTCCTCGCATGTGCCAACGCACATGCCGCGTCGCGCGCCTTGATTGGCCCGTCCTGGCA